>NZ_JACHIG010000011.1 GCF_014203095.1 Prosthecobacter vanneervenii
TGATCATGGTGTGCACACCATACCAAATCGCGCTCTCCTAGGAGAGCGGAGGCTTGAAACACTGTTTTCCCTTCGCATTCATGTCGCCTGACCCCGTTTCCTGACCCCGTTTCCTCGCCTCAATGGATCGATTTGAGACAAAGGGATTTTTTCTTCTGTGCTCACTTTCTCCATGAGTCGCTTCTCATAAAAGCTCCGCACACTCGAGTCATTGTAGCGGTTTAAAAAACGCTCCACCGCCAGCTTAGCAGGTTCGCGATTCTCAAGAGGAACATAGTTACAGTACACTGTGATCTGGCGAGTGAACTCATTAAACCGCTTTTGAGCATCTTCTTTGTTGGATGTGTCTTTTGGTAACTCTGCTTCAGCAGCAGCGATCAACTCTCTCAAAACTTCTTCACTAGGTCGATCAGAGTTGGCATACGCTTCGCCAATGGCATGACGAAGACGCAGATTCGGGGTCTTTGCGATTTTTTTGAGAACAGGAATAAAATTTTCATGACCTGAAACGATGCAGCGAGTGATAATATCCTCAATGGATTCCTCCAAGTGAGCACTGACAGGCAATGACCCATTTGCTACTTGTTCGAGCACCATTTTGGCATCAGCAATAGCCTCCACTGATAGGTAATCATGCGAGTTCTTAGACTGCAGCCTCGTGAGTGCAAGACGCAAGCCTATATCAGTCACCTCTGCGTAAGGAACTTGGACGGGAGGTGGTACATCTTGCGACCATAGCTTGGCATTCGCAAAACCAGAAAGCACGCAGGCCCAAACAGTTATTCGGAGAATGTATCTTTTCATGGCGGCAATATAAACGGAGACTGTTGAAGTTGCGGCACTACTTGAGGCGTTCCGTATTTGGAGATGCGCTTTCGGTCGAATATATCGCCATTGTCAGGCCCAAGAGTATGCCAGAGACAGCGTAAAAAATTATACTCTACATCATTGCGACCGTCCATTGATGAGTGAACGTCATTAAGGAGGCGGTGCAGTGTTTCATGAGCTGCCGTATGCAATCTTTTTCCAGGAGTGATCAGGATGAAAAGCCTCGTTGATGAGGCGCTTGCCGCGCTTGGAATAAGTGTATACGCTTTGTCGTACGAATCATGCCGTTAAGATTTGGGAATCGAAAAGAATTGGTGTAAATCAATACCCATCTTTGTTCGTTACACTTGGATATATTGAACTGATATAGCTCAAGAAACGGGGTCAGGGTGCAAATAATTGACAAAATGAAATGTTGCCATACGAGTCGTGCATGGCACGCAGCATCCGCATTCAGTCTGCCGGCGCGTATTATCATGTGATGGCGCGGGGGAACCGGCGGGAGGTGATCTTTCATGATGACGATGACCGGCGCTTCTTATTGCACACGCTGGGGCAGGCCTGCGAGATGACCGGATGGCGCGTGCATGCCTGGGTGCTCATGAGCAATCATTACCACCTCTTTCTCCAGACGCCGGAGCCCAATCTCGTGGCGGGCATGTCCTGGCTGCAAAACACCCTGACACGCCGCTACAACGTCCGGCACCGGAAGTGGGGGCGGCTCTTTGGCGACCGCTACAAGGCCGTCGTGGTGGAAGGCGAAGACTGCTACCATTACCAGACGCTGATGGACTACATCCACCTCAACCCCGTGCGGGCACGGCTCATCCAGCCCAAGGAGAAGCAGAGCGTGCTGGACTATCCGTGGAGCAGCATCGCTGGAGGCTATGCGCTGCCGCCTGCCCGGCGTGCGAATTGGCTGGCGGCTGGGCGCGGTTTGGAAGCCTTTGACCTGCCAGACACCGCAAACGGACGGCGGAGGATGATTGAGCGGCTGGACCGGCGGGCGACGAGCGAGGAGATGCAAAGCTGTGGCGTGCCTCCGCTGGCTGCGGAGGTGGATGCACGGGCCAGCCACCTGCGGCGCGGGTGGTACTGGGGCAGCCAGGCCTTTGGGGAGAGGATGAGAAGGCTGGTCGGGGCGCTGCTGAAGAAAAGCGCGCCGAGATCGCGCAACTATCAGGCGGATCCGCATGTGGCGGCACATGGGGTGCAGCAGGCGGAGGCGTGGCTGAAGCAGGGGCTGAAGGCAGCAGGCCTGAAAAGAGCTGAGATGGGGCGGCTGAAGGGATCGGATGTGAGGAAACTGCTGCTGGCAGATCTGCTGTGGCGGCGCACGACGGTGTCGCAGGAATGGCTGGCGGAGGCGCTGGCGATGAAGTCAGCGGCGAATGTGAGCCAGCAGCTCCGGCGGCTGGACCGCCAAAAGGCCCTTCAACAAGCTCCCGAAACCCTCCAGGACTTTTTGAGTCAGCCGGAGTTCACCGCGAGCTGAAGCTCATGAGATTTGTCAAGTATTTGCACCCTGACCCCATTTTATGCTCATGGTGCAGGCAGACAAACGTCGTTCACCTGGAGAAGCCGGACGCCTTTCCTTCAAGGGCACGCTGGATCGAGTCAACCAATGGCACGGCACGCTGTGGGGCTGTACCAGTGCCAGGCAGTCAACCGGACGCTACGAGCAGTTCCTGCAACTCATCGCCGGAGATGTGGTGCCCACACGGCTCAAACGCAACGAGCCGCGAGTGGTCAAACGACGGCGTGACAGCTACCAACTCATGACTCAGCCGCGCTACGTGATGCGTCTCTTTCCAGCCCCGCCAAAACACAGAAAATCCGCCGCTTAAGATGCTAAGTAAGTGCCATTCCACCCTGACCCCATTTTACGTCCATCCACAGCGGCAGAACACGGATGAAAACATCACCGCCTATTCGCAGCCATGAACATGTTTCCTATGCAATGCCCGCGTTGCCGCCAGGGCCACGATCTCCATGCCATTCGAGTCGATGGGATCAAAACAACCCTTTTTGTTTGCCATGAATGCGATGCGACCTGGACTTCAATTGAGGCAATTGGAGCTCTCCCCCCAGAAGATTTTGAGTCGTATCTAGGACAGAAGGGCATTGATCCAATTCGAGCCTACTCCGAAGTCATTGATGCCAAAATGAACTCATACGGCAACCGCTAGCGCGGGACATGCCAGCCTATTTGCGATTGTTTGCAGTGGTTTGACCGCAGTTTTGGAGGGAGATGGGTGGGGTGGGAGACAATCAGATAATGAGACAATCAGATGGGGAGAGGGATGGTGATTGCTGGTAAGACTGGCAGCTGATGTTGAAGCGCTTTTGCTTTGGGTGTTTGCCGAATGACTGACATCTTTTCGGTAATGTGGCACCGAGTGACGACGAAGGGGAAGCCGGAATGAAATTGTCAATTATTTGCACCCTGACCCCGTTTATGCGACGCCTACGAATACGCCGAGCGGCTGCCACGACCCCATCAGGGGAAACGGGGCAGGGTGGAATGACACTTACTTAGCATCATAAGCGGCTTTCTCCTTCGTATTCTGGTGGCCTGATCCCGTTTGCGCGCTTTTTTGCGCGTTGAACAATGAAGGTCATTCTCACCATTCTAACCTGTGCGGCGCTCAGTCCATTTGTGTTCGGCTCCGCATCTGTGGTTCCACCCAAACAGCATGGCCAGTTGCGCTGCCTTGAGACGCTCACTCTCAAAGACATTTTTGATGCTGGTTTCAGGCCCTATCGGTTAGCAGAAAGTATCTGTAGCGTGGGAAAAGCAGATCTCATGCTCTCGCTTCCTTCGTCGAGCGGAGAAATTCCGCTGGATGTCGAATACATTAGTTTCCGCATCACTCGAACTGAAACAGTCAGAGGGATTGATCTTCAGACGAAGGTGGCATCCCCCCAGCAGACAGGGGAGGTGCTGCGGCGGCTTGCTCAATCCATCGGGCTCAGATTGACAGGACTGGATGAGGCCCTGACCCGAACAACACTTGACACCCCTAAACGACTCGATCCATGGACTCAAGATTGGTCGAATGAATGGCTCTCCATCAGGTTTGGGCTGCAGCCAATTTTGAGCTTCATTAATGATGCAAGCAAAGGGTACCGTGAGGTGAGATGCTATGCCGTGCTGGGTATCAATTGGAAGCCGACAGAGATCGGGCCAACTTACCGTGAAACACGCATCACGCCGCCCAAAGGCTATGAGCATGTCTCAATGGACATACCGAATTCGGACCTGGTGAAGAAAGCTCAAGCTTCGGATGATCCATCCTTAGCTCATCTTCGTTACGCTGATGAGAAGACGCGGCAAGCCATCATCGAAAGCGTGGCCGAGACTGTGGTGAAACGTCAACCAGCCCACAAAACCTCCCTTTTAACGCCGTGGAGTATCATCGTGGTGTTGACCGTGGCGGCAACTGGCCTGCTGTGGTTTTTGCTCAAGCGGCGTTCGTGAGTATGGACAAAAGAAAAAGATGCCGGGCGAGAATGGCATGCGGCCTGCCAGCGATCGAGCGGAGTGGGGGCGTCCTGATTCCATACGCTCCTGCAACGTTGAGCGTCCCCACATTATCCGTGAATACGCGGCAGGTGGGGGGATCAAGATGATCCCCCCTCCGTCTGCCGGTGCTTGTGACCTCATACCACCATCTGTTGAAAACGGGTCTGTCTCAGAGGGAGAGTTTGCTGCGGAAGACTTGGGGGGCGGAGTCGTATTGAAGCGCGTTCTGAAAGCGGGGGCCGATGTGCGGCGGAGCGCAAGGCAGACGCTGCTGGTGAACGCGGTGTGATGTAGAAAGTCTTGGGTTTGCTTCCCAGCCGGTGGCTTGCAGACCCAGGGTCGCCTCGCTGAGGCTCGGCTGACCCTGGGCTCAATTACGCAACCCCTTTGGGGTTGGCGTAAAGAGGGGCTGAGTGACGAAAAGAGAACAGACCTGTTTTCAATGGGTTGTGGTATCAGAGCTGTTTTCAGCGCCTCGTGGGATTACTCAACTGCATAGCTGAACAAGTCTCCGCTTTGGAGGTGGAACTGCAGACGGATGGGGATGCCTGATGGAAGTGTGGTGGTGTTTCCCCACTGAACGGGGAGCTTGACGCCGTCCTGAGCTTTGAGCACGCAGGCTGCTTTTTCGTAGCCTTTGATTGTGTGGCCTGTGGCGTCAAGCACTTCGACGCTGAGCTGTCCTTTGGTGAGGTCTGCATTGACGAAAAGCTGTGTGCCCTGGGGTGTGAAGTCGTGTGTTTCGATGGTGCCGGTTTTTTCTCCTGCCCGCAGCGAGGCGAGGCCATCGGTGCGCCAGATGGCGAGGGCGATGGACTGCTGCTTTTCGGGGGCCAGGCCGCCGTGCGGGGTGGTGGATGCGGTGTAGTACATCCACATTTCGTCGCCGACGAAAACGGGGGCATTGCAGAGGCCGAAGATGCTGCCGGCATCGTAGGCGTGCGGGCCCAGCGGAATCACGGGAGTGCGGTCTGAGCAGCGGTCCCAGTGGCGACCATCGCGGCTGGTGACGAGTTTGACATCAATGATGCCGGTGGCGGAGCGCTTGCGGCCATCGACTTCGTCATTGCCAAACAAGGCTGAGGGTGGCTCGATCCGCCGGAAATGGGTCACAAAACCGAGCCACTGACCTGCATAAGGAAAGGCGGAGAGATTGTAGTATTCCGAGTAGGTGCCGCCTTTGAGCTTTCGGGCGGCTTTGTTGTCAACCTCGTCGGCGACGACGACGGGGTGCGGCTCTGACCAGTGCTGCATGTCTTTGCTGACGGAAAGGAACACGTGGCGGATGCCGATGACGCGGGGGTCTCCCTGGCGCTTGTGAAAGGCGAGGTATTCGCCGGTCTGCGGATCCTGGGAGAGGGTGATGGTGTCGCAGCCGAGGAGGATGGGCTCGGGCTCGACGGTCCAATGCCAGCCGTCGGCCGAGTAGGCGGAGTAGTAGAGCCGATGATCTTTGTCACGATACCAGTCCACGAGCTCAAACTTGTCTTTGAGCCGCTGCAGCTTGGCGTCGTCCACGCCGCGGCCTGCATTGCCCACGGCTTTGTATCGTTTCCTGGGATCTGTTTCGAATTTGTCCTCGATGATGCTGGGGCTGTGGAGGCGCAGGTCTGTTTCATTGGTGTCGCCAGCGACCTTCAGGGCTGGCTTTTCCCAGTGGATGCCATCGGCGGAAGTGGCGTAGAGGACGCTGCCGGGGTCTGCATACCACATGCGGAAAGAGCCGGTTTTTTCATCGCGCAAGACGGTGCCGTAGATGTTGACCCGCTTGTCGAGAATGCCGTCTTTGGTCCGCACCTCCCAGGGCATGTCTGCAGTGAGGACGGGGTGCTCTCGTTTCCTGGCCGGGTGGATGACGCGGGTGATGCCTTGCTTGCTGCGGATCATGAGGCTGTCCACGAAGAGCTGCTTTTCGCCTTTTTTCAGCAGCGGTGAGGGAGGGCGTTTTAACGGGGCTTCTTGGGGGAGGGCTGGAGAGGTGAGCATGCCAAGACCGAGCAGAGGCAGAAGACGGGGGAGAAGATGTGAGGGCATGAGGGCATGCGAACGGTTTGGCAGGGGGGAAATTGCAGGTTTGTTTCGGGGGGGGGAGAGGGAGATGGTGTGTGGGCGTTGGGTGGCAGTGCTGGCATCGCTACGCGATGCGAGTACCGAAGAAGTGCGAGGTGTGTGTTAACGAGGGGTGTCGCTTCGCTCAACCCCTCGCTACAGGCTGGGATGGCTCCGCCATCCGTGGATGGTGTCATTTCTCGAAGCCCAGGGGCATCACTTGTTTTCATTTTGCGGAGGCTGGCAGGATCAGCATTTTGAAAACATCATGCCGAGATGTGTTGCAGGATGGAAGTGTGAGGTATAGCGATTCCCGCCGAGCACTGGCATCCACACATGTCCACGAAGGGCGCAATCATTGGCAAAAATGCAAACAAATGATCTGCCATCCAGAAGAAGAACCATGCTCACTGCGTTGCTTCCGGCGGTCTTTTTGGGGATGGGAATTCCCGACTTGCTGGACACGATTGCTCTTCATCGGAGTCAAAGCGAGGTGGATGCACGTGTCATCGACAACAGAACCATGTTTAAAAGGTTTGGTGTCTCTCATGAACTGAAATACGTGTTTCAACCTGCTCTCAGAAGAGACACAATCGGCAGGCAAGGTGCTTTTAATGATAACATGTGGTCTTCGCTGCCCGAAGCTGAATGGGGTAAGGCTGTCGAAAAAGGATTTGTGTCTGTCAGGTATGATCCATCCAAACCTGGGAATAACGCTCCAGCTTCGGCTTTGCCGTCAATTCTTGACAGCAGTGTTCCGATATTTTTGGGGCTGCTCTTCAGCTGGGGCATCGTCGTTGTCGAGGTAAGGCGCAGGAGGTTGTCCAGAACTGCTCCTGCCATTGGGTAAAGAGCTTGCCATTGGGGGCGGTCTGCTAAAGACTCGCGGCCGCATGAGCCAACCAGCCTCCACTGAAATCACCCGACTGAGGGATCTTTCGCCTGAGCAACGCCGTTCCGGACTGGCCGCATGGCTGGGGTGGATGTTTGACGGGCTGGACATGCACCTGTACACGCTGGTGGCGACGGCGTTTGTGGCGTCGCTGCTGGCGGTGCCGGAGTCGGACCCGAGCGTGGGCATGCATGGGTCGATCATCCAGGCGGCGTTCCTTGTGGGCTGGGCGGTGGGCGGGGCGTTTTTCGGGCGCGTGGGGGATGTGCTGGGGCGGAGCAAGGCGCTGACGCTGACGATTCTGACGTATGCGTGCTTTACGGGATTGTCGTTCTTTGCGCAGACCTGGTGGCACCTCATGATTTTCCGTTTCCTGGCGGCGCTGGGGATCGGCGGGGAGTGGGCGGTGGGGGCGTCTCTGCTGTCTGAGACGTGGCCGAAGAAGTGGCGGCCGTGGATCGCGGCGACTCTGCAGAGCGCGGTGAACTGCGGGGTGCTGCTGGCGTGCCTGGCGGGGTATCTGCTGGCGGGCAAGGAGCCGCGCTACATTTTCCTGATCGGGATCCTGCCGGCGCTGATCACGCTGTGGATCCGCAAGGCGGTGCCGGAGACGGAGGAGTGGGTGCAGGCACGTGAAGGGCAGCCGGTGCCGAAGATCGGTGATCTTTTCAGCCCGGCGGTGCGGGGGGTGACGTGGCGGGTGATGCTGATCTGCTCGGTGTCGCTGACGGCGCACTGGACGTTTCTCTTCTGGCAGCAGAAGCATGTGCTGAGCCTGGAGGAGATCGTGCCGCTGGACAAGGCGGGGAAGGATGCGGCTGTGGTGACGGCGCTGATGTGGATCATGTTTGGCTCGTTGATCGGGAATTTCATCAATGGCGGGCTGGCGAAGGTGTTTGGCTACCGGAACACGATCGTGGGGATGATGCTGGCGTATTTTGCGATCATGTATGTGTCGTTTTCACAGGTGTGGAGCTGGGAGGCGACGAAGTGGCAGTTTGCGATCATCGGGGCATGCCAGGGTGTGTTTGGGCTTTTCACGATGTGCCTGCCGCCGGTGTTTCCGGTGCTGCTGCGGACGACGGGTTCGGGCTTCTGCTACAACATCGGCCGCATCGTGGCTGCGGGCGGGACGGTGTTTTTTGGGATCTTTGTGAAGGTGGGGGATTTCAGGACGGCGCTGCTGTATGCGGGGTTCCTTTTCATTCCGTCGGCGGCGGTGGCGTTTATGCTGCCGTCTGAGCCGAAGGAAGCGGATGGGGTGGCGAGTGCGGTGGACTGAGGGGGATGGGGAATGACGAAGTCCGAAATCCGAATGACGAAATAATGGCGAGTGGCGAAGCCTGAAGCAGGTGGAGGCAGGGGAAGTACCAATTGCTAGAGCCGCAGATGGTGCGTCTCTTGGTGCTGAGTCATACTGCCATCCATTGAAAACAGGTCTGAACAGGCGCGCAGATATCTTCAGGGCGGCCTGCAGGGGGACGATGATCTCGCAGCCTCTCCTGCGCTCCTTCAGAGCGCGGCCTTGAGCGAGAATGCCGCTGTGATCCAATCCCCAGGGCTAGCGCCCAGAGCTGACTCCTGCGGGCCTTTGGCCCACGGCGCCGGGCCTTGGCGAGCCCTGCTTACCCATGGACTCACCGACTCTCTCTTCAGACCCGGTTTCAACTGTTCGTGGTATCAAGCGCGCGCCAGCAGGCGAGCTGGCTCAGGCGGGTTTGGAGGTGGGGAAGTGGGTGCTGGCGCAGTCGGGGCAGATGCCGTGGGAGACGCTGGCCTCTGTGTGTCTGGCGATGTAGGAGGCGACGTCGTCCCAGTAGCCCTGGTCATCGCGGATTTTTTTGCACCAGGCGCACATGGGGAGAAGGCCCTGGAGGGTGCGGACTTCATCGAGGGCTTGCTGGAGTTCGGCGATGGTGTGGTCGCGGGCATCGACGGCCTCGCGTCTGGCGACGTCAAGATGGTGAAGCTGACGGGCGGTGGCGAGGATGAGGGCGGTGAAGAAGAACATGGCGCAGACGACGAAGAAGGCGACGCCGTGAGGCGAGTCGTAGAGGCCAGGGCGGAGGTCGCTGATGACGAGCCAACCGATGAGCAGGGGGAGGAGGATGGCGGCTGGCAAGAGTCGGCGGGCCATGATGCCGCCGGTGGTGTCGCTGAAGAGGAGGGTCTTTTTTGGCGCTGACTCCTGCATGGCACACCAGAGGCCTGCGCTGAGGAGGAGGAAGGCGAGGGCGGTGTGAACGGCCATGCCGGTGATCTGGCTAATGCCGACCCTGAAGACGAAGCCGAAGAGATGACCTGCGAGATTGGCGAGCGTGATGAAGGTGAGGCAGATGCGGAGGGCGCGGGAGAGGGTGCGGCGCCAGCCCACCCAGCCACCTGAAGAAAGCAGGAGTGAGAGGCCGAAGAAGAGAAAGCAGACGGCCGTCTGTGAGGACATGCGGCCGGGGATGTACTTCCTGGTGGCGGGTGCGGTTTCTGCGATGAGGAGATTGTCGATGCCGAGATCCTGCCGGAAGAGGTGCTCGACGAGGGTGAGTGAGGCAGTGAGAATGACGAGTCCGGTGCAGAACTGCGCCACGCGCCTGCATCTGTGGCTGCGGCAGGAGGAAGCTCCGCGCAGTGAGAGGCCGGCGAGGAGGAACATGAGGGCCGCATTGAACTTCATGGCGATGCTGCCGGGGACGATGCGCTTGAGGAAGGAGACATCGAAGATCCATCCGGCGATGGCGGAGATGCCAATGCCGATGACCAGGAGGCTGAAGAGATTGGTCCAGCGGGTGAGCCCTGTGCGGGAGGTGGGAGGGTTGTCTGTCACTGAGGGGATAAGGGATTGAGAATCAACCAGAAGAAGATCGATTCGGGGCGGGGGTTTTTGTCACCTCAAATGGTGGTCGTGTTCAATGTGAGGGGGCATGATGAGGCTGCTGGCCCAGCGGGAGCGCCCCTTTCCAGATGATGCTGAGGGGCGTATGGCACATGAGCGCCGGAGCTGGTGGAGCTCTGGCGCTCCCAGCCAGGAGTGGTGCCGACCGTGGCAGCGGTCAGTCGCCAGGAGTGTAGAATTTGGCGGGCCTGGTGAAGCCTGGGACGGGGGATTCGCAGACGAGGCGGACTTCGGAAGCTGCGGAGAGGTGTGTGACGGCGGCTTCGGAGAAGAGGATGCTCTGCTGCTGGGCGGCGGCGATTTTTGACATGGCGAGAACGAAGTCGATCTCGGCGCCATGGAGGCGGGGCTCATCGAGTAGCGGGACAGTGCCGATCTCGACTGGGCCGAAGTGGAGGACGAAACGGAAGGGCGGGGAGGCTGCGCGCTGGGCCTCGTACATCAAGGAGACGGCCTGGCGGAGCTGGATGGTGCTGTCGTCTGAGTTTTCCCAATGGCAGAAGAAGCCCTCGGGGAGGTAGCGGGAGGTGTGGCCGCCGCATTCTTCGATGATCTGGCGGGAGTTTTTGAGCCAGGTACCGATCTGGTGTGAGAGCTCTGGGGCGGGCAGAGATTGGGCGAGCTGGGAGTAGCCGATGACCTCGGCAACCATGAGCCAGCACTGGGAGAGATTGGATGGGAGGGCCTGTGATGCAGAGGAGCTGGCGGGGGGCGGAGCGGGGGTGCCTGGAGGGCGGGGACTGAAGGCGAGCTCGTGGGTGCCGAGACGGATGAGGTCGCCATGATGAAGGGGCATGGGTTGGGAGATGCGGCGGCCATTGAGGAAGGTGCCATTGGCGCTGCCGAGATCGACGAGCCAGCATTCGAGGTCTCCCTGAGGCTGGATGATGGCGTGACGGCGTGAGACTTCGGTGTCTGCGATGGGGAGGGGGTTGTCCGGCACGCGGCCAAGGGTGCAGGTGCCGGTGATGTCATGGCGCGCTCCGCCCGGAAGGCGCAGCCAGGGCGGTGAGAGTTTGGTGCTCATGCCTGGGGTGGTTGTGAGGTAATGTGGCAAAGGAAACGGCGGCAGCCAAGGGGTGTTGCGCAAGAAATATCGCTTTGCGATGTCTTGCGTGTGGCGCTGAGGGTGACGATGATGGGCGGATGAATGAAGCGGAGCCTCTGTCGGTGCATGCGGTGTTTAACTATGCGGAGGCGGGGCTGTGGTTTGTGATCGCGCTGGTGCTGGCGGTGAGGCTGCGGATGGGGAGGCCATGGCGGTGGCTGGTGCCGGCGGCGTTTGGGTGCTTTGGGGTGTCGGACCTGATCGAGGTGCAGACGGGGGCGTGGTGGGAGCCGTGGTGGCTGTTTGTGCTGAAAGCGGCGTGTGTGCTGGTGTTTCTGCTGGCGTGGCTGGCGTTCCGACGGCAGGGGAAGAGGCATGGCTGAGTCTCCTTTCAAATACTGCAGCGACTGCGGACGGAACGAGTGGATCACGAAGAGTGACCGGGAATTTGTGTGCGTGGCGTGCGGGTTCCGGCATTTCATCACACCGATCCCGGCGGCAGTGGCGCTGATCCTGGATGCGGAGGAGAGGGTGCTGATCATCCGGCGTGCGCATGAGCCGGGCTATGGGAAGCTGGGGCTGCCGGGTGGAGTGATCGAGCCGGAGGAAACGGGTGAGATGGCGGCGGCGCGTGAGACTCGTGAGGAGGTGGGGATTGATCTGCCTGCGAGCGCGTTCACGTATTATCTGGCGCTGAACAACCGGTATCCGTTTCAGGGATTTACGTGGCCGACGCTGGACCTCTTCTACATGGCGCGCGTGCCGGACTTTAGCACGGTGATGCCGGATGCGGCGGAGGTGTCAGAGTGCCTGATCTGCAAGCTGGATGAGGTGCCGCTGGAGGAGTTTGCGTTTTGGTCGAACGCGGAGGCGGTGAGAAGGTGGAGGGAGATGGGGGCGAGGTAGAGTGCAGGAAGACCGAGCCATCATGGGGCGTGTGCAGCAGGTGCTGCAAGACTGCTTGCCAGTTTTGATTCTGAAATTAATGTTTCCCGCATGGTGCCTATCTTGTCGCAGCCAGCTTTTCAACAGCGTGCACTGCCGCTGTCTGTCGCGGCATGGCATCAGATGATCGACAAAGGGCTGGCTCCTGAACGGGCGGAACTGATCCGTGGGGTCATCATTGAAAAAATGAGCAAATCCTTTCTTCACACCCGGCTGGCAGATGCGCTGGTCGAGCTTTTAAGGAATGCCGTCGGTGGCCTGTTCTGGGTGCGCCAGGAGGCTCCGCTGACGTTTAAGGATTCCGAGCCTGAGCCGGACATCTCCATTGTGGAAGGTCGTCGGGATGACTATCAGGCCCACCCTGTGACCGCGCGACTGGTGGTGGAGGTATCAGTAAGCAGCTTGCAGGTGGATCGCGAGATGGCGTCGGTGTATGCCGAGGCCGAGGTGGCGGAGTATTGGATCGTGAACGCGGCGGAACGGTGTCTTGAAGTGTATCGAGATCCGGTCGAAGGGCGCTATCAAAGCCAGCAACGTGTGACTGAGGGTGAAGTGCTGGAGTGTGGCGTGCTCAGCGGTGTGAGCGTGAAGGTAGCCGAGCTTTTTGCCGGAGTGGCAGTGTAGGTTGACTGACTGGTGCCGCTGGAACGGAGCGTGTAAATGAAAAGGTCGTTCGCATGTCATGCTACTTGCCGAGCGCTGGTGGACGGGCGGGCTGTCGCCACACCCATCCTACGACGTGGCGTTGGGGCGCGGCTTGCAGTTTAAGTGGGCTGGAGTGAGGCAGCTTTGCCTCAGGCGGGGACGGGGGCGTCGAACCAGCGGTTGTGTTCTTTGATGAGGTCGATGAGGCGTTCGACGGCTTCTTCTTCGGGGATGTTGAACTTCACGGCGGTCTTGCCGACGTAGAGGTTGATCTTGTCGGGGGCGCCGCCGACGTAGCCGAAGTCGGCATCGGCCATTTCGCCGGGGCCATTGACGATGCAGCCCATGACGGCGATGCGGACGCCTTTGAGGTGGCCGGTGGCGGCGCGGATCTTCTGCGTGGTGGTCTGCAGATTGAAGAGGGTGCGGCCGCAGCTGGGGCAGGCGACGTAGTCGGTCTTGAAGATGCGGACGCCGGCGGCCTGGAGGATGTTGTAGCTGATGCGGAGTGACTGGCCGGGGGCGGGCTCGCCATTGACGATGACGGCATCGCCGATGCCATCGCAGAGGAGGGAGCCGATGTTGGTGGCGGCGACGAGGAGGTTTTCGGTGAAGTCGTCGCTGCCGGAGGGCTGGAAGGTGTCTTTGAGCAGGATGGGGTGGCGCGGCTGGAGCCGGGCGGCGAGGAGGCGGTAGGCGGCGATGACTGGGAGGGTGAGGCCGTCTTTCACAGCGACGAGGCGGGGCTCTGCGCTGGCATTGATCTCGGCGACGGCGGAGTCGTCACGAGGGTCGAGCTCGGTGACGCCACTATCTTCGATGACGACCTCGGGTTTGTAGTCGCCGAGCTTGTCGATCTTGTGGGCGACGGCGTCCCACTTCTGACGGGTGGTGAAGACGGGGACGGTTTCGCCGCCACCGGCTTTGATGCCGTTGATGGTAACGAGCTGTGAGGCGCGGCGCTGGTAGTCGAAGGGGTCGTAGCTGACTGGAGGGGCGTTTTGGATGCGCTCGTTTTTGGCGGGGAGGCCTTCGTTGTAGGGTTTGACGAGCTGCTGGGCGACGGGGATCTCGAAGATGGCGTCTTCGGTGAGGGAGACGCGCACGGTATCGCCAATGCCGTCTGCCAGGAGAGAGCCGATGCCGATGGCACTTTTGATGCGGCCGTCTTCGCCATCGCCTGCCTCGGTGACGCCGAGGTGGATGGGGTAATTCCAGTCGGAGCCCTGTTGATCGAGATGAGCGACGAGCAGGCGGTAGGCCTCGATCATGACCTTGGGATTGCTGGCCTTCATCGAGAAGAGGAAATTGTGGTAGCCTTGGGAGCGGGCGATGCGGGCGAACTCGAGGGCGCTTTCCACCATGCCGAGGGGGGTGTCGCCGTAGCGGTTCATGATGCGGTCGCTGAGGGAGCCGTGATTGGTGCCGATGCGCATGGCGCGGCCGAGGCGGATGCACTCCTTCACGAGGGGGACGAACTGCTCCTCCATGTAGGCGACCTCGGCGGCGTATTCGTCGTCGGTGTATTCCTTGACGGCGAACTTCTTTTTGTCGGCGTAGTTGCCGGGATTGACGCGGACTTTTTCGACCCACTTGACGGCCTCCATGGCGGCGTCGGGTTTGAAGTGGATGTCGGCGACGAGGGGAACATCGCAGCCTGCGGCGCGGATGCCATCGCGGATGTGCTGGAGGTTTTCGGCGATGACGCGGGTCTGGGCGGTGACGCGGACGATCTGGCAGCCAGCTTCGGCGAGGCCGAGGGCCTCCTTGACGCAGGCAGCGGCGTCGCGGGTGTCGCTGGTGAGCATGCTCTGGACGACGACGGGAGCACCGCCACCGATCTGCACCTTGCCGACCATGACCGGGCGCGTCTCACGGCGCTGGTAGTTGTAGAGATCGGGGCAGTAGCGGAGGAGGGGGGAAGACATGGTGGGTGGGTAAAATGCCGGAATGCGGTCATGACGCAAACGAGAAGCCGCTGGGGTAGGCACTGATTTACACCGCGAGAGATTAGACCAGTTCTCGAAAAGCCTGTCACATTGCCCGAGCGGCGGAGCGGCCCCATTGGCTGCGTTGGTCGCTTGCCTGTTATTTTTATATAGCAGGCGGCGCTCCCGCCTTGCCACTGGGGCCGCTGCGCTCGCCGGTTCCATCGGACATTCTTTTCGAGAACAGGTCTAGAAGACCGCAGAGAATGCTTTTTGAATCAAGGCTTTGCGATTCTTCATGTTGAGGTACGTGGTTTTTTTTCAGCGGTTCCCTCTTGGAGTGGGGGTGGGCTGACAAGTTTCTTACATGGTTCTTGCCGAAAAGAGACAAAGTGTTAAAATTCGATTTAATATGGCAAATATTGTGATTATCGAGGATCATCAACCGGTCCTGAAGCTTCTTTCCTCTCTCTGCCAAGCGGAAGGGCATGATGTGATGGCCTTGGACAATGGGCGTGCTGGAATGGCGGCGATCCGCGAGATGACGCCGGATGTGGCGCTGATGGACCGGCGGCTGGGCGATCTGGACGGGCTGGAGATGATCCGAGAGGCGCGTGAGGCCTCGCCAAACACACGGTTTGTGATGGTGTCTGCATGCAGTGACACGCGGGACATTGTGACGGCGGTGAGGCGTGGTTTTTGTGACTATGTGACGAAGCCCTTTGAGCCTTCGGAGATCAAGGATGCGGTGAACCGAGCGCTGACGGAACCGGCAGAACCGGCACCGATTTCACGGCAGAAGCTGGTGATCTTGTGTCCGAAGCAGGCGGCGTGAGGAGAGAGTGGTCAGGAGTACTTTGACCGTTGAAGTTGGGAAGCGCTGGCGCATTGGTACTGCATGGAGAACCTCCGTCGTCTGCTTTTTGCCTTTTCTGTGTTTGTGCTCTCGGCGCTGCTGTTTTCGTGGTGGCGGCAGGGCAAGGATGGGTATGGGGTGATGAACCTGCTGAAGAGCGAGAAGCCCGGGCCGACGACCCTGACGACGCCGAGCAAGCCGAAGATCGGCCCGAATGAACTGCCGCTTCTGGCACAGATGAATGATGAGTTTGCGAAGCTCTCGGCGGCGGTCCAGCCTGCGGTGGTGAGTGTGACGGCGAAGACGGTGCGGCGGGGACCGGTGAGCTGGCATCCGCTGTTTGGCAACATTGGCCAGCGTGCGCAGATCGTGCCGAGCCTGGGCTCAGGGGGTATCATCAGCAAGGAGGGGCATGTGATCACGAACTATCATGTGATCGAGGGAGCGCTGCTTTCGGAGATGGAGATAGCGACGAATGACAACAAGAAATATCCGGCGTTGGTGCTGGGATTTAACAAGGAGCGAGACATTGCGCTGCTGAAAATTGACAGCCCGCGGGCGGACTTTCCGGCGCTGACCTTTGCCAATTCGGATGAAGTGCGGGTGGGGGAGATCGTCATGGCGGTGGGCAATCCGTTTGGACTGAGCGGCACGGTGACGAAGGGCATTATCAGCGCGCGGGACCGGCATCTGAGCGACAGCCAGTTTGACTACCTGCAGACGGACACGGTGATCAATCCGGGGAACTCCGGGGGACCGCTGGTGAACATCCGGGGCGAGATCATCGGGATCAACGTGGCGATCTATCGTGGCGATGCGAACATCACGAGCTGGCAGGGGGTGGGGCTGGCGATCCCCTCGAACGAGGCGAAGATGGTCGTGGAGGAGATTCAGAAGAAGATCAAGGAAAGCGCCAAGCAGGACAAGGGGGTGACGACGGCGACGGGTAAGGGGTACCTGGGACTGGAGGTGAGCAGCGAGCCTGTGGAGATCGATCCAGTGTGGGGGACATCGAGGCGTGGGGCGCTAATCACGGACATCGCGCCGAATTCGCCAGCGGATGAAGCCGGGCTGAGGCAGGGGGATGTGGTGACGAAGTTTCAGGGCATGGCATTTCGGTCGCCAGCGGACCTGCTGCAGATCATCCGCACGCAGCCGCCGGGCAATGAAGTGAAGCTGGAGGTGATCCGGAACAACAAGATGGGGGACATCATCGCGAGGCTGGGATCGAGGCCGGATGCGGGGTGAGAGGGGGGCAAGGGGCTGCGGTGCATCTCCTGCGCTCCTTCAGAGCGCGAGCTTGGGTGGGAGATGGTGTGCGTGCGCGAACCCAGGGCTTGCTCGTTCCTCGCAGCGCCCAGGGCTGAGTCCTGCGGGCCTTTGGCCCGCGAAACACTCCATGGTGTGTTGGAAAATGGTCTGCTTATGGAGTGAGAGTGTGTGAGGATGCGCGGGCAGGCTGGACGGTGCGGGCGTGTGTGGGATCGGGACGATCCCACTCCTCCTGAAGGAGAGGTATTGGCTACGATTATTTTTAAAACGAGCTAGGGGCGTGGTTTGAGGGTGAGGTGCTGGTGGGTGCGATGGGTGGAGATTTGGAGCTGGGCGGGGGTGAATTCGAGGTCGATGCCGCCAGTGAGCCAGGTGTCCAGGTGGGGAATGTTTTGGGCTTTGGCGTGATCTGCAACGGTGGTGGAGGGGGCGGTCTGGGTGGCGCGTGCGTCGCTGCTGGAGAGGATAAGCTGTGGTGAGGCTTTGAGGAGGAACTCCGGGGAGGTGGCCTGGTCGAGCTCGTGCTGGCTGCGGATGAGGACATCGCAGCGGAGATCGGCGGAGCTGGAGCAGAGGGTTTTCTCGGTGGACCATCCGGCATCGCTGAGCCAGAGGACGCGCCAGGGGCCTAGGTGGAGCATGAGGACCATGGCGCGGTCGTCACCGCGCTGGCTCTGGATTTCTGCGGACGGGTAGAGGACACGGACGTGCGCCTTAAAGTCAGCGGTGTGCGAGAGAGGGATGAGGTCTCCCGCTACGAGCCGGTGGATTGTGGGCGAGCCGGGTTGGGCGAGGAGCTGGCGCAGTGTGGAGGAGGGAGAAGCGCGCTTTACGGGCTCGAGTGCGCTGCAGTATAACTGCGGCTGATGAAATGCGGTGAGGACTTTGGAGATGGCGCCGATGTGGTCGGCATCGTCATGACTGAGGAAGACGCCTTCCAATGAGTTGACGCCGCTGGTGTGGAGGCAGGGGCGGAGGACGCGCTGGAAGCTGGAGTCAGCGCCGGTATCGAGCAGCCAGTGGCGACGGCCGATGCGGAGGTGATTGGCGGCGCCGCCGAAGGGAAGCTCGAGCACGTGGAGCGTGGCGGGAGCATGAGGAAGAACGGACGCAGGGGTGAAGTGGATGTTTGCCCCCGGAAGACTGGCGAACCAGGCGGCGCTGAGGGTCATGGCCTTGGCGAGCGCCCAGTTGGCGTTGTTGAGGATGATCTGGGCGCCGCTGAGATGAAGAGTGGCGGCGCAGAGGCTCATGCAGGTGGCGGCGAGGCAGAAGGTGGAGAGGGGGACGAGGACACAGTTGGCGAGGACTGCGACGGGAGTGACCGATTGAAAGTGGGCGAGGATGAAAGGCAGGCTGCCAAGCCAGGCGGCGACGGAGACGCTGACAATCTCTGCGAAACGCAGACGGCACCAGCTCCAGGCGCGCTGGTGCCATGAGGCGAGCTGGGGTGGGAGAAAGGGATCGAGCCGAGTGAAGGGCAGCAGCTTTTCCAGCAGAGGAGCGGAGCCGATGGAGCTGAACCAGAGCACGCCGAAGGAAAGCTGGAAGCCGGGCATGAAGAGCTGGTTTGAGTCTGTGCCGAGAAGGAGCAGGGCGGCGGCACCGAGGCTGTTTTGAAGCGAGGCCTCGCGGTCCACGAGCGTGGCGCTGAGAAAGATGGCGACCATGAAGGCGGCGCGCGCTGCGGAAGGCCGCCAGCCCGTGACGAAGGCATAAGCAAAGACGATGAGGATGGCGAGCCAGAGGGCGAGGCCGCGACGAATGCCGAGCTGTTTCAGCAGCAAGAGAGCGATGACGCCAAGCAGGCCGACCTGCATGCCGCTGACGGCAAAGACGTGAAGCGTGCCGCTGCTGCGAAAGGCCTCCTCGATTTCATCATCGGCATCTGCCGACATGCCGAGGGCCATGGCACGGAGGACGGCCACCATTTGAGGGTCCTCCTCAAGATCCAAAGCGAGCTGAGAGCTGATCCAGCGCCTGCAGGCCTCGGCTTTATCGAGAAAGGAGCACCAGAGAGTTTCGCCACCGCTGATGCTGATGCGCTGCATGTGGGTGACATCGAGCCGGGCCACACGGCCCATGAGGAGGGAGTAGGTCTGAGCATCGAAAGCGCCAGGATTGGAGGCAGTGCGCGGCAACTGGAGAGTGCCGTGGATCTCATAGATACCGGGGCCGGGGAAGAGCACGCCTTTGGGAAGCCGCACGAGGAGCGTGGCCGGCTGATGCATCGAGAGGCCGATGGCGGGAGCCTCGATTTTTTGAGAGATGCAGAGAGCATGGGCGCGCTCGTCCGCGGTGTTGTCATACTCCGGCAAAAGGCTGCCACGAATGACGGCCTGCACGGGCCGGGACTGATGCTGCAAAGCGAGGCGGAGCGGGTGGCGGAAGGTTTCCTCTGTGCGAGTGGTGTGGATGAAGGCGAAGACCAGCAGGCAAGCGGGAAGCAGCAGCCATGAACGTCCGCGAAGCAGGGCCGCACCCAGCAGCACAAGAGAAGCGGCCGGCAGCCAGGACGAAAGCGAGTGCAGCCAGCCTGCGTCAGCGATGATGATGCCAGATGCCGCCGCCAGCGCCAGGACGAGCAGAGGATTAGCCTGAGACCAGCGCAGCGTTTTGTCCTGCAAGGACTGCGGAACTGAGGGGAGTCTCACAGTTTCGCAGCCGCTGAAGCCGCATTTTTGGAGCGCTGATCGACGAGCATCTTGTACTGAATCTGCTCGATTTCGCTGATGCGGTGGTGGGCGTTGGCGCTGTGGCGGGTGTTTGGGAAATTGCCGATGACCTGTTCCAGCATATCGCGTGCGGTGTCGTAATCGTGGAGGTGGGTGATGTGGACGTCGGCGATGCGGAACATGATGAAGGCGGCATCGTCGACGGGCCAATCCTTGCTCTGCAGATGGTCCTCAAGAGCCTTGAGGGCGGACTGGGGATCGCGGAGGCGCTCGGCATACACCTTGGCGATTTCAGCGACGGGGAAGGGATCGTCGGGCTTGTCCTCGAGCATCTTTTCGTAATGCTCGATGGCACCCTGGTAGTCGCCTTGAGCGATGCTGGCGGCGGCCTTGGTCATTTCGTCCTGCTCCGTTCTTTCGCCGGAGGAGAAGACGGATTCACTGACGGCATCCCCAAGCATGGGGATGAGGTATTTCACGGCGAGGATTCCGCCGGTCAAGCCGAGCAGAATCACAAACACGAGCTTCATTCCATCTCCTGCGTCTTTGACCATATTCCAGAGGAGGGCAATGATCAGAAGCGCAAGCGCAGCGACACCAATACGGACAATGAGTTGAGTGTTCATGGTACGGGATGCAGGGAAGGCTATCAAACCGCCCGCGTTCCGCCAAGCATGAAATTTGGAGGGGGTGTCAGCCGCCGCCGAGGGCGCGGTAAAGGTTTGCCTGAACCTGGAACTGGCGCTTCATGACGCCGATGAGCTGGAGCCTGGCCTTGAGGGCGTTTTGCTGGGCATTGAGGACTTCGAGGTAGGTGGCGCGGCGGGTGCGGAAGAGGTCTGTGGCGGTGCTGACGGAGCCGATGAGGATCTGGACCTCCTTGCTCTTCAGAGCCTGCAGGTCTTTGAGAATGCGGATGAAGGCGAGCTGATTGTGGACTTCGACGTAGCCATTGACGATGGACTGCTGGTAGGCATTGAGGGCTTCGAGCTGCTGGGCATTGGCGTGATCAAACTCGGCCTGTATGGCGCGGCGATTGATCAGTGGAGCGACAAGGCCACCGACGGCGGAGTAGGTGGCGGAGTGAGCATTGAGAAGGAGATTACTGCGGAAGGCCTGGAGGCCGAGAACTCCATTGATGGAGACCGAGGGGAGGAAGGCGGCGCGGGCCGCCTTTACATCTGCCTTGGCGGCGACGAGCTCGAATTCTGCGCGCCGGATGTCAGGGCGATTTTTGAGGAGGTCCGCTGGAACACTGGATGAGAGCTGAGGCAGGTGTGCGTCGTGAAGTGAGGTCCTGTTACGCATCACCGGTCTTTTGGGGTCTCCGAGCAGGCTGCAGATGACACCCTCCTGCTGAACGATCTGCTGCTGGGTGTCGAGACGCATGCCCTGAAGGTTGTAGAGCAGGGCCTCGAACTGCTGGATGGCGAGTTCATTGGCAGCGCCGGCCTGCTTTTGAATCTGCACGGTTTCGAGGGCGTCTTTCTGAAGCTTGATGGTCTCGTCGATGTTAATGATCTCGGCGTCGAGGGCTACCAGCTCATAATAGGCGGTGGCGAGCTCTGAGATGAGCTGAGTTTGGACGAGATTGCGGCCTTCGACCGTGGCGAGCATGCGGGCGGTGGCGGAGGATCTTTTGCTGCGGAGTTTTCCCCAGATGTCGAGCTCCCAACTGGACTGGAGGCCGACGGAGTAGTCCTGCAGATCCCGGGGAATGATGCGGCCATCGTAGATGGGCGAGGTGCTGTTGCCCGCGCCATCCATGGTGTAGAGGCCGAAGCGCTGGAGGCCAGCGCCAGCGGTGCCGGAGACCTTGGGAGCCAAGGCGCTGCGAGCGGCGGTGATCTGGGCCTTGGCCATCTCGATGCGCTGGAGCGCGATCTTGAGGTCGCGATTGTTTTCGAGCGCCTTGTCGGTGAGAGACTGGAGGTGGGGATCTGTGAAGTGTCTGCGCCACTGACTGACGCCGGTGAAGGAGGCGGTCTTGTCGGGGGCCTGAGCGGCTGAGGGTGAGGTGGGGGATTTTTTGCCGAAGCGGCGGAAGTCCTCGCAACTGGTGCAGAACAGGGTGACGAACGAAATGCAGGCGCTGAAAAAAGGCCAGCTCAGATGCAGGGACTCACGCATGTTCCGGTTCCTTGGAGGGCTTGGGGGTTGAGGTGAAGGAGGCAAAGATGACGTAGAGGCCGGGGATGAGGAGCATGCCGAAGACGGTGCCGAAGATCATGCCGCCAACTGCGGAGGCGCCGATGGTGCGATTGCCTGCAGCGCCGACACCCGATGCCGCCATGAGGGGGCTGAGGCCGGCGACGAAGGCGAGAGAGGTCATGAGGATGGGGCGCAGGCGGGAGACGGCGCTCTCGACAGCGGCCTGCAGAGGGGTGAGACCTTCGCGCTGACGCTGGATGGCGAACTCGACGACGAGGATGGCATTTTTTCCGAGGAGGCCGATGAGCATGATCATGGAAACCTGGGCGTAGATATTGTTTTCCAGGCCCATCCAAAGAAGGAAGGCGAAGGCGCCGAGCAGGCCGGTGGGCAGAGAGAGGATGACGGGCAGGGGGAGCAGGAAGCTCTCATACTGCGCGGAGAGCAGCAGGTAGACGAAGGCAAGGCAGATGATGAAGATGAAGACGGCCTGATTGCCGGCGAGAATCTGGTCGCGGGTGATGCCAGCCCAGTCGATGCCGAAGCCTTTGGGCAGCTTTTCACGGGCTGTCTCCTGAATGGCCTTGATGGCGGCGCCGCTGCTGAATCCGGCGGAGGGCTCGCCATTGATCTCGGCGGAGGTGAACATGTTGTAGCGGGTGATCTGATCCACGCCGTAGACTTTCTCCAGCTCCACAAAAGTGGAGAGCTGGACCATCTCTCCGTGCTCGTTTTTGACGTGGAGCTTGAGGATGTCCTCAGGATGTGCGCGGTATTCAGGGAGGGCCTGAACCATGACCTTGTAGAGCTGGCCGAAGCGGATGAAGTTGGTGGCGTACTTGCCGCCGAGGAGGGTCTGCAAGGTGCTCATGACATTGCTGGTGGTGACGCCTTTCTGGGCCGCGCGGTCATTGTCCACATGCACCATGTACTGCGGGAAGCTGGCGTCGAAACTGGTGAAGGCGTTGGCGATTTCAGGACGCGACTGGAGATCTGTGATGAACCTGGCGGCGACGCGCTCCATGTTTTTGAAGTCGCCGCTGCCGGTGCGGTCGAGGAGGCGGAGCTCGAAGCCGCTGGCGTTGCCGTAACCTGGAACCGCAGGCGGGGAGAAGAATTCGATTTTGGCGTCTTTGATGTGCTTGATCCTGCGGAGGAGCTCGTCCATGACCTGCCTGACGGACTCGGAGCGGTCGTGCCAGCCGGTGAGGTTGATGAGGCAGGAGCCGTAGGTGGAGCCGCTGGCATCTGTGATGATGTTGACGCCAGCGAGAGTGGAGACGGAGGATATGGCGGAGATGCCCTCGCAGGAGGCCTGGATCTCATCGATCACGGCCTTGGTACGCTCCAGGGTGGAGCCCGCAGGGGTGGTGACGCCGATGTAGAAGGCGCCCTGGTCTTCATTGGGAATGAAGCCGGAGGGAAGCCTGCCGCCTGCAAACACCATGAGGGCGCAGAAGCCGAGGAGGATGCCCCAGCTGATGGTGCGCCTGCCAGCGAGGGCGGTGATCCAACTGGAGTAAACGCCGGAGACTTTGTCGTAGCTGTGATTGAAGAGCTTGAAGAAGCGCCCCAGCAGGCCGCCGCCGCCGGAGGAGTGGTGGATGCTTTTGAGCATCAAGGCACAGAGGGCGGGCGTGAGGGTGAGAGCCACAACACCGGAGAGCACGATGGCGATGGCCATGGTGAGGGCGAACTGCTGGTAAAAGATGCCCGAGGGGCCGGACATGAAGGAAGCGGGCACGAAGACGGCAGCCATGACCAGGGTGATGGCGATGATGGCGCCGCCAATCTCCTCCATGGCGGACTCGGTGGCCTCGCGGGGGCCAGCGCCGGAGGTTTCCATCTTGGCGTGAACGGCCTCGACCACGACGATGGCGCCGTCCACCACGATGCCGATGGCGAGGACGAGGGCGAGGAGGGTGATGAGGTTCAGAGAGAAGCCGAGCAACTGCATGAAGAAGAAGGTGCCGACGAGGGACACGGGGACGGCAATGACAGGGATCAAGGTGGAGCGCCAGTCCTGGAGGAAGACAAAGGTGACGACGGAAACGAGGAGGAAGGCCTCTGCGAGGGTGCGAAAAACCTCATGCAGAGAGGCATCAAGGAAACGCGAGACGTCGTAGCTGATCTCGTAGTTCATGCCCTTGAGGAAGGTGGACTCTTTCAGCTCGGCCATGCGCTGCTTGATATTGGCGATGACCTCGTTGGCATTGGAGCCTGGGAGCTGCTTGAGGAGAATGGCGGCGGTGGGGCGGCCATTGAGCTTGGCCTCGACGTCAAAGTAGTTGGTGCTGAACTCGACATCGGCAACGTCCTTGATGCGGAGTACCTGGCCTTCATCCGTGGAGAGTATGGGGATCTTTTCGTAGTCCTCCTTGTTTCGATACTTGCCGGAGTAGCGGATGACGTACTGGAGGTGAGGCTCTGTCTTGTCGGAGCTTTCCCCGACCTTGCCGGGGGCGGCCTCGACATTCTGCTCCTTCAGCGCCGTGAGCACATCCTCCGCCGAGATGTTGTAGGCGAGCATATTGTCCGGCTTGAGCCAGATGCGCATGGCGTATTCGCGTGTGCCGAGGATGTCCACAAAGCCGACGCCCTTGATGCGCTTGAGCTCTGTGAAAATATTGATGTCCGCAAAGTTGTAGAGGAACATCTCGTCGATGTCCGGATTGGTGCTGGTGATGTCGAGGTACATCAGCATGGCCTTTTCTTCCTTGGCGATGCGGACGCCGGCCTTGATGATCTCCTCCGGGAGTTCGCCCATGACGGTGGCAACGCGGTTCTGGACATTGACGGCGGCAACGTCGGGATCTGTGCCGACTTCAAAGACAACGGAGATGACGCCTACGCCGTCATTGGCGGCGCGGGAGGACATGTACTTCATGCGGGGGACGCCATTGATGGAGCGCTCCAGGGGGACGATGGCCGCCTTTGTGAGCGTCTCGGCATTGGCACCGGTGTATTCCACGGTCACGTTCACCTCGGGAGGTGCGATGCTGGGAAACTGGGTGATGGGGAGCTGGAGGAGAGACAGGATGCCGAGGAAGGTGATGATGATGGAAATCACCATCGAGAGCACGGGTCTGCGGATGAACTCGCGAATCATTCAGAGGCGTCTGGTTGGTCGGTTGGGTGCATGGAGCCAGAAGCCGGATGCGGAGGAGGTCCGCATCGTCCGTTTACACGCCCGGCTATCCGTTGGGGTTGGGGGCATCTGTCAGAAGGGCGCCACTTCAGCGAGCGCCTTGAAGTCGGGTGCGATCACCTCGCCTTCCTTGACCACCTGAATGCCCTCAAAGATGATGCGGTCGCTGGGCTTGAGGCCGGAGTCGATGACGTAGTGGTTTTGGAGGCGGAGCTTTGTGCCGATGCTGCGGAGTTCGATGCTGTTCTCCGGAGTGAGGGCAAAGACGCAGGTTTTGTGCTGGACCTCGAAGGTGCATTTCTGCGGGATGACGAGCGCGTTTTTGAGCTCTGAGCGCAGGATGACCTTGCCGGTGGAGCCATGCTTGAGGAGGTGCTCTGGGTTGGGGAAGCTAGCGCGGAAGGCGATGTTTCCAGTGCTTTTGGAGATGACGCTTTCCCAGGTCTCGATCCTGCCCTGATGAGGGTGGATTTCGCCATTGGCGAGTTCGAGCATGACGCTGCCCTGTTCGCCGAGATCGCGGCGCTTGGCGAGTTCAAGGTATTCGCGCTCGGAGACATTGAAGTAGGCGTAAACGTCTCCGTCATTGGAGATGGAGGTGAGGAGATCGCCTTCTGCGATGAGGCTGCCAGTCTTGCTGCGGATGCGGTTGATGATGCCGTCAAACGGGGCGCGGACTTCGGCATAGGAGAGTCTGCGCTCGGCATCGGCGACAGTGGTGAGAGCTTCGTCCACCCTGGCCATGGCAGAATCGAGCTTGGCCTTGGACATTTCCCATTCGGAGAGGGAGATGATTTTTTTGTCGAGGAGAAGCTGGTTATTCTGAAGGTCGATCTCGGCCATCTTGGCCTCAGCCTGGGCCCCCTTGAGACGGGCATTGGCGCGCTTGACCTCCTCCTGATACTCGTGGCTGCTGATAGTGAAGAGAAGCTGTCCGGTGGTGACGCGCTGGCCTTCATCGGCAGATACTTTTTCCAGGCGGCCGCTGACGCGGGCACGGAGCTCGATGAAATTGGAATTCTGAATACTGGCCACGTACTCCTGGCCGTGAGGGACATCCATGACCACGGCGGAGGTGACCGGGTATGATTTGCTGGGAGGCGGGGCGACTGCGGTTTTGTCTTCACCGCAGGAAGCCAAGGAGAGGAGGAGCGAGAGAGAGGCGACCGCTTTCAATCCGGCACATTTGTCGAGTACGTCTTTATATGAGGTCATGAGATTTGAGCATGAGCATGTGATGTGCCATTTCTATACGGGCGGGGCGATGCATAGGTAGAACGCCTTCTTTGGAGAAAGGCGGTGGAAGTTTGTAATGGCCGGTGGTTATAAATCGGCCTGAGATTGTTGGTTCCGCTTGGGTTTGGGGTTAAACTATTGTATATGAATAGTTTAATTGGTTGTTTTGTGACAAAACACACCCTTTGATCGCTCTTATTTAGAGCGCGTAAAACCTGTAAATGAGGGCGGGTTGTAGTAATAAGCGCCACATTGTTTGCGTGAAAAGCACGCGTCACAAAAAGTTCAGAAAATGAACTTTTTTTCCGGGAACTGGTATTTCTGACCAACTCTCAAATCTTGTCACCTAGCCGGATGGCGCAGCGGCCCGAGTGGCTGCATTCGTTGCTTCCGCCTTGCCATAGGGGGGACGCTGCGCTCGCCGATTCAATCGACAATCTTTTCGAGGACAGGTCTATTCGCCGCGAAGATCCAGGCAGAGGACGCGGGAGTCGGACTTTCTGAGGAGGTCCTGTGACTGCTGGCGGACATAGAGCAGGCCGTGGCTGAGGGCGGGGAGGCTCCAGGTATTGAGGGCGTAGAAGAGCTGGGTCTGGGCGATGACTTTGGCTCCAGCGGGGCTGAGGTCGAGCCAGTGGAGGGAGCCGGTCTCGCCGAGGCAGAGGAAGGCGCCGTCTACCTTGAGAAGGCTGGCGCGGAGGATGCTGAGGCGGGTGGGATTGGAGCGGCCGGTCTGCTTGCTGAACTCTGAATCTTCCCACTCGATGTGCTGCTCCCAGACTTCGGCGCCGGTGTCTGCATTGACGCAGACGAGGCGGGATTTGGGCTCTGTTTCGCCATCGATGGCGTAGAGATAGCCGTCGTGGTAAACGGGGTTCATCCAATGAACGCCGAGCTTTTTGGACTGCCAGACTTCCTTGGCCTGGAAGTCGGCGTCATACTCGACCATGGCACCGCCAAGAGGGCGGCCTTTGGGGTAGGCGGTGGTGATGAAGGCGCGGTTTTTCCCGGGGATGACGACGGGTGAGGAGCCGATGGCCTGGATGTAGTCCTCGCTGCGCCAGGGGAATTTGGAGTGGAGCTTGCCCGAGGTGGGATCGATGCACATGAGGCCGCCGGTGGCGGGGTCGCTCTCGCCACCCGCGTAGATGAGGATCTTGGTCTGGCCGTGGAGCTGAGCGGGGACGGGAGAGGCGTAGCTGGCGCCCCAGGCGTCTTCGACGGTCCAGAGGATCTTGCCGCTGTGGAGGTCAAAAGCTGCGACGCTGACGCCTGCTTCGGCGAGGCGCTCTTTGCGGTCGCGCAGGCCCTCGGTGTCTTCGATGGGGGCTTTTTTGCCGCCGACATTGAGGATGACGCGGCCGTCGAGAATGAGGGGGGTGCCGCCTGCGCCGAAGAAGTCCTGCGGGACGTGGTATTCGGAGCGGAGGTCGTGTTTCCAGAGCTCTTTGCCTGTTTTTAGATCGTAGGCGTGAAGCTCGGCGGTGACGCCGAAGGTGACAACGATGCCATCGGCGATGACGGGGGAGCCGCGCGGGCCATTGCTGAAGCCATAGCGGTCCTGGTAGGAGACTGGGTAGTCGGCGGTCCAGAAGCGTTTGCCGGTTTCGCGATCAAGGCACTCGATGGTTTCTTTGCCAGCGAGGGCGTGGAAGAGCACGCAATAGCTGCCGCTGATGGCGGGGGAGTTGTAGGCATCGCCCATCTGGACTTCCCAGAGGGTCTTGAGGCCGGATTGAGGCCAGGATTTGAGCAGATGGGTTTCGGGCGAGATGGCGTCGTGGGTGGGGCCGAGGACGCGGGGCCAGTCGCTGTTTTTGGCGGAGGCTGAAAGGGGCCTGGGGGCGGCGTGGGAGGTGAGGCGGTCAAAGCTCTCCTGTGCAGGGCAGAGGCGAAGGGCCAGAAGGAGGAGGAAGAGGATCGACGAGCGGTGCATTGGGTGGTAAGGTAATACAGCCATGAAAACCGCCACTTTCATTCTTCTTGCGGCCAGTGTTTTGAGCTCGTGCACCGGAGGAGGAAGCGGAGTGCCGGGCAAGGGGCAGGTGGCGAAGGATCAGACGGTGTTTTCGTGGCTGAGCACGACAGCGGTGACGCCGACGGTGGCGAGGTGAGGTGAGATTTATGGAGGGCATGAATCCAAAACAAGATTTTACCTGGTTTGAGCGCCAGTTTGGAGCGTTCGCGCTGGCTGGCATTTCTGTTTATGGCATCGGATATGGACTTGGGTTGTGGGGGGCTGTAATTGGTGGAGCCAAGCTGGATGCCGGCACGGTTTTAATGCGTGGTGTCTACTGCGCTTTGTTTCCTGTCACTCTGGCTTGGTTCACACGCACGGCCTGGCTTTTCATGGTGCCGATCTACATGATCGGTTTTGGCATGAGCTTTGGGAAAGTTTTAACGTTTGGGATTCGAGACGCCATCATGGCTTGGTGTTCTTTGCTGGCAGGTGAGCGCCCGATTCCATCTCAGCCGCCCTCGCATCCTGATTTGCCATGGATTTTTGCGATCATGCTGTGGTTGATGGGGCTGGCAGCCATCGTGTGCCGAAGCGGGCGGTTTGGGCGTGGGGGCGGTCTGCAGGAAACGACCAAGTGAACATGGATCAGCAGCAGTTGATCGTGTTAGAACAACAAAAGCCAATGATAGGGCGTTGAGCGGGGGGAATTCCGGCGTATGAGGGAGGGAACACCCCACCAACCGCATGCTGATCCCCACCTCTTTCCCGACGTCCAATGGTCCTGCTGAATCGAAGCCGCTGATCGCCCAGGAGGGCTGGGTGGTGCAGCACCTGTTTTTCACGATTGATCATGGCTACTGGGCGGCGCTGACGCCGGAGGAGCGGCAGGAGAGGCGGGAGAATTTTACGCGCACGATTGAGGCGATCCGCAAGCACCCGGGCACGCAGCTGCTGGCGTTTGCGATGGTATCGCCGAAGTCGGAACTGGGCTTCATGCTGATCACACCGGACCTGCATGACTCGCAAAAGTTTGAAAAGCAGATCAGCCTGGCACTGGGGCCGGATGTGCTGACGCCTGCTTACAGCTACCTCTCGATGACAGAGTGGACGGAGTACTCGCAGAGCGAGGAGGAGTTTAAGGTGCAGCTGGAGAAGGCGGAAAACCTGACGCCGGGGACGGAGGCCTTTGAGAAGCGGCTGGCCGAGTGGAAGGGGCACATGACGAAGTACTTCAACGACCGCCTGTACCCGAACATGCCTGACTGGCAGGTGGTCTGCTTCTACCCAATGAGCAAGCGCCGCAACGTGGGCGCGAACTGGTATGCGAACGAATTTGCGAAGCGCCGTGAACTGATGGGCGGCCACGCCAAGACGGGACGCAAGTATGCCGGCAAGGTGCGCCAGCTGATCACGGGCTCGACGGGACTGGACAGCTATGAGTGGGGCGTGACGCTGTTTGCGCACGACATGTTCCAGATCAAGAGCATCGTGTATGAGATGCGCTTTGACGAAGTGACGGCGCAGTATGGCGAATTTGGTGATTTTTACATCGGCATCCAGACGCCGACAGGCGAGCTGCTGCAGCGGGTGATGCTTGCGTGATGCGGGAATGGGTGCATCTCTGACTTCCCGTGTCTAATCAGCCTCTCACCATTGCCAACCGTCAGTTTAACTCCCGTCTCATGCTGGGCACGGGGAAATTTGCCAGCGGAGAGCTGATGAGGGACGCGATTGTGGCGTCGGAGACGGAGATCGTGACGGTGGCGCTGAGGCGGGCGGATCTTTCGGGCAAGGGGGATCCGTTTGCGAACATCCTCGACTTCATTCCGAAAAACGTGCTGCTGCTGCCGAACACCAGCGGGGCGATGAATGCGGAGGAGGCGGTGCGACTGGCGAGGCTGGCGGTGGCTGCCGGGCTGCCAAACTGGGTGAAGCTGGAGATCCACCCGGACCCGCGCTACCTGCTGCCGGACCCGATTGAGACGCTGAAGGCGGCGGAAGTGCTGGTGAAAGAGGGGTTTACCGTGCTGCCTTATATCAATGCGGACCCCGTTTTGGCCCGCCGACTGCAGGATGTGGGCACGGCAACGGTAATGCCGCTAGGCTCTCCAATCGGTTCGCATCAGGGGATTACGACGCGGCGGCAGATCGAAATCATCATCACCCAGGCGACGGTGCCGGTGGTGGTGGACGCCGGTATCGGCGCGCCAAGTCATGCGGCGGAGGCTTTTGAGATGGGTGCAGACGCCGTGCTGGTGAATACCGCGATTGCGGTGGCATCTGACCCTGTGCGCATGGCCAAGGCGTTCAAAATGAGCGTGGAAGCGGGGCGAAGCGCCTATGAGATCGGGCTGAGCGAAGGCACTGGGGAGGCTTCAGCCACCAGTCCGCTGACGACGTTTCTTTATAAGTGACCCTGAGGCGGCCTGATTCAGCCTTTCACCAGGTAGGTGAAAGCAAGAACTCCGCAGAAAAGCAGCGCGGCGGCGAGACACATTCCGTAAAAGATGACCATAGTGAGGGGTTTTTAGCGTGAATCAGAGGCAGCGCCAGTGGAAATTTTCTCTTGCGAAAAGAAGGCTTTGAGGCAGACTCCGCGCCCCTATGGCAAAAACATGCTGGCTCGAGCGCGACAAGCGCAAACGTAAAACCGTCGAAAAGTACGCAAAGCTGCGTGCTGAACTCAAGGCGAAAGGCGACTTCGTCGGCCTCTCCATGCTTCCCCGTGATGCAAGCCCGACCCGTCTGACCAACCGCTGCCGCGTGTCCGGCCGCCGTCGCGCTTTCATGCGCCGCTTCCAGATGTCCCGTATGACTTTCCGCGAACTCGCCTCCCAGGGAATGATCCCAGGGGTGACGAAGTCCAGCTGGTAAAGAATACGTCCGAACTTGCAGCCGGGGTAAACTCCGGCTGCATGGAGGGGCGGAGCGTTTATAATTTGATTGTAGATGCCAACCTACTCCTACATCGCTGAAGACCCTGAGAAAGGATGCCCTGCGTGCCGCAGAGGTTTTGATCTGCGCCGACCTCTGAGCAGGCCGGCGCTGGAAAGCTGCCCGCTATGCAAGCAGCCGGTCAAAAAGCTGATCTCGGGCTTCAACACGCCCAAAATCACCAAACCCCTTTCTGTTTCCGACGCGAAAGCGGCCGGCTTCACCATCCTCGAAAAGCGATGCGATGGTAACTACGAGAAGCTGTGAACGTCTGACCGCGCCGCCTCATGACACTCCTGCTTGCCAACGCCTCCGCTGAACTCGTACGCGAGTGGAGTTTCACCTCTTCGGAGCTTTTCTGGCAAGCCGTGATCGTGCTGCTGATCGTGCTGCTGAACGCCTTTTTTGTGGCGGCGGAGTTTGCGATCGTCAAAGTCCGCGACAGCCAGCTGCAGGCTGCGATTGATGAGGGGACGCGCGGAGCGAAGTTCGCGCAAAATGTGACGCGTAACCTGGATGCGTACCTTTCCGCCGGGCAGCTGGGCATCACGCTGACGAGCATCGCGCTGGGTATTTTTGGCGAGCCATTTGTGGCCATCGTGGTACAGCCGATGCTGTTCAAGATCGGGATTGTCAGCGAGACGGTGATCCGGTGGACATCGATCGGCATTGCGTATGCGATCGTGACCTACCTGCACGTGGTGCTGGGGGAGCAGACGCCGAAGGTGCTGGCGATCCGCAAATCGCTGCCGATGACGCTCTTAATCGCGCGGCCGCTGCATTTGTTTTATGTCGTGCTGAAGCCGGCGATCTGGATCCTGAGTGCGAGCACGAACATGGTGCTGCGGACGATGGGCATCAGCGCGGTGTCGGAGCATGAGATCGCCCATTCTGAAGAAGAGCTGCGGCACATCGTGGCGGAGAGCCAGAAGTCCAAGGAGGTGACGGAGACGGAGAAGGACATCCTGCTGAATGCGCTGGCGCTGAACGACCGCTGCGTGCGTGATGTGATGACGCCGCGCAACCAGGTGGTGTCCCTGGATGCGGATGAAACCTTTGAAGCCAACCTCAAGATCGCGATCGATACGAAGCATACGCGCTACCCGCTGGTGGAAGGACATCTGGACCACGCGATCGGCATCATTCACATCAAGGACCTGCTGAGCCTGATCGGGAAGCCGCAGCCGGATCTGCGCAAGATCATGCGCACGCTGCACATGGTGCCGGAGATGATGCCGATCGACAAGCTGCTGCGCTTCTTTCTGGACAAGCACGTGCATGTGGCGCTGGCGGTGGATGAGTTTGGCGGAGCGGTGGGCATCGTGACTCTGGACAATGTGCTGGAGGAGATCGTGGGAGACATTCAGGATGAGTTTGACCACGAGGTGAGTGAGTTCCGCCGTATCAACGACAATGAGTTTACGGTCGAAGGCACCTTCAATCTCTATGAGCTGGCAGACCAGACGGGGATCGAGCTGGAGAGCGATGAAGTGACGACCATCGGCGGCTATGTGACGCACCTGCTGGGGCATCTGCCGAAGGTGGGGGAGAAGGTGACGATCGAGGACTATGAAGTGACGACGACGAAGGCGGATCTGCGGCGCGTGCTGCAGCTGCATTTCCAGCGGACCTCTGCGGTGACGCAGGGACAGGGTGATGAGAGCAGCGACGAGCCAGAAGGTTTGTAAAAAAGCAGATCAGACCGAGGCTACGGCGTCGGCGACGAAGGCGTCCACGTCTGACTCGGTGGTGCGCCAGGAGCACATGAGGCGGGAGCCGCCGCCGATGAAGCTGTAGAAGACCCAACCACGTGCCTTGAGGGCGTCCTTCATTTTTTCGGGGAGCTTGGCGAAGACGGCGTTGGCATCGACCGGGTAGAGAATCTGCACACCGGGGAGGTGGCCGAGGGCGTCTGCGAGGCGACGGGCGAGGGTGTTGCCGTTTTGGGCGTGCCTGCGCCAGGTATCGTCGCGCAGGATGCGGAGCCACTGGGCAGAGATGAAGCGCATTTTGGAGCAGAGCTGTCCGGCCTGCTTGCAGCGGTAGGCGAACTCCTGGGAGAGCTCTTTGTTGAAAAAGACAACGGCTTCGGTGACGGCCATGCCGAGCTTGGTGCCGCCGCAGCAGAGGACGTCCACCCCGGCGCGCCAGGTGATGTCTGCGGGGGCGCAATTGAGGCCGGTGAGGGCATTGAAGAAGCGAGCGCCGTCCATGTGGATGGAGAGGCCGTGTTGTTTTGCGACAGCGCCGAGGCCTTTGACTTCGCCGGGGCGATAGACGGTGCCGAGCTCGGTGCTCTGGCTGATGCTGAGGGCGCGAGGCTTGGGGAAATGGACGTCGGTGCGGCTGGTGGCGAGGCGCTCGACATCGGAGGGGTCGAGTTTTCCCAGAGGGCTGCGTGCGAGGAGGATCTTGGAGCCGTGGCTGAAGAACTCCGGTGCTCCACATTCATCGGTTTCTACATGGGCCTCCTGCGCGGTGATGATGCTGTGGTAGCTCTGGCAGAGGGTGGCGAGGGAGAGGGAATTGGCTGCGGTGCCGTTGAAGACGAAATAGACGTCGCAGTCGGTTTCGAAGAAGGAGCGGAAGGTTTCGCAGGCTTCTGCGGTGATGGAGTCGGCGCCGTAGCTGGGCTGGTAGCCGGAGTTGGCGTCCTCCAAGGCCTGCCAGGCTTCAGGGCAGATGCCGGAGGTGTTGTCCGAGGCGAAGTGGTATTTGAGTTCGGCGCTCATGCTTTTGATCGGGGCTTGCCGTGCCATACCAGAACGAGTCCGCCGATGAGCAGCAGGATGTCCCGCAGGATGAGGTCGCGGTAATTGGAGGTGGCGTCGGCGTGGCCGAAGCAGCCGCAGCGGATGTCGATGCCACGCCCCCAGGAGATGGAGATGGCGGCCAGGAAAACGAGCAAGGAGCCATTGAGGACGAGAAGGCCGCCGGAGCGGAGCACGCCGCTCATCACCGCAAGTCCGGCGAGGATTTCCAGCCAGGGCAGGCCCATGGCGAGCCAGGCGGCCCAGGGATCTCCCAGGAGGTCGAAGCTGCGGATGTCATCGAGAAAGGACATGGGGTCCGCCGCCTTCAGAATGCCGGCATAGACGAAGACGCCGCCGAAAAAGAAGTGGAGGAGAAGGCGCAGCATGGGAAAGGGCCGCCAACTTACGGCACCAGTTCCGCCATGGGCAACAGAATGATGACGAGCTTCTTGTCTTCGTATTTTTCCGCAGGCTGCGGCATGGCCCTGACATCCAAGGGGCGGCCGATGAGGGTGGCCAGCTGGGTGATGAAACCGGCGCGGGGGGATTTGTCGCCGCCGCCAAAGCTGAGTCTGGCATCGTCGTAAACGTGCATGAGGGCGCCGCCGTGCAGGACGATGGGGGAGGAGGCTGCGGGCTCGATGCCCTGGATGGAGACGAGCTCGGCGGTTTCGAGGCCCATCAGGGAGCCGGCGAAGAGCGGGGCGAGCTGGAGTGCGAGGTCGCCGGGATCTGTGCGGTCGAGGAGGGTGGCGTTGATAAGCGGGGTATCCGGGCTGCAAAGGCGGGGATATTTTTCGCGAACGAGCTTGTGAACTGCGAGCGCGGTGAACTTCATGGCCTCGGGAGTCCAGTGGCTGTCGTGGGAGTAGAAGACGGGTTTTTTGTCGCGGAGGGTCCAGAGAGGCTCCGTCATGTCGAGCACCTCGGCACCAGCGGCTTTGAGCGAGGCGAGCCTGCCGGCTTCGTCTTTCTGGCGAATGGGGTCCAGGTAACGGCCTGGGCGAAGCTGCTCGGGGTAGATGGTGGCGCGGTCCGGGATGGCGACGACGAGAAGCGGTGTCTGCTGCGCCTTGAGCTGAGAGGCGAGCTGGAGCAGGGAGGCGTGCAGGCCGCTGTCCGGGCGTCTGGCGTGGGTATGGCGGTCGAGCTCCGCATGGCTGAAGAGCCAGTCTTCCTTTCCGGCGAAGACACGGTTGTTGCCCTCGCCAAGAAGGTTGAGGAGCAGCCACTGCATGCCACTGCGGACGGTGGCGGCGGCGAGATTGGTCCGGGAGGGGAGGAGAAAGGAAACGCCCTCAAAGAGCAGCGGCAGCGCCAGGAGCAGGGTGAAGACACGCAGCACATTCTGAACGGTGCGCGGGCTGAGCCGTGGGTCTGGCTCAGGCACGAAACCCTTGGGAGGAGAGACTTTGGCGGTGGGGGGCTTCATGGCGTGGGTGAGGCGTGGGTCCACAGCATGGCGATGGCGAAAGCGAAGGTGAGGAGGCAGACGGTGGCCTTCCAGGGGGCGGCTACGCGGAGGAAATCGCGCGAGTGGGGCAGGCCGAAGAGGCAGGCCAGTCCCGCGATGATGGTGAGCACATGGAAGTCTGTGCGCACACGGGTCTGCTGCAGCAGGGTGGCGTAGGTCTGGCGCGGGGGCTGGTGCAGGGATTTGAGATGGAGCCAGGCATCGTCCCACGAGCCGGTCTGCCAAAGGATAGCGAGCGGAGTGACCGCGAGGAGGAGCAGGAGCAGCCAGTGCGCTTTGTCTTTGGTGAGGCTGCGAAGGGAGAGAATTTCCTGAATGGAGTCCGGCACCGTGAAGCCGAACATGCCGCCGAGGCCGACGAGGATATCTCCCGCGCCGGTGCAGGCGAAGTGGAGACTAATCAGGGTGCCGAGAAAGCCCATCCAGGCGATGCTGGTGCCGAGGCTGTCGGGGCCGCCGTGGGCGACGATCACGGCAAGATGCCAGAGAGGAGCGACGAGAAGCACCCATTTGCCAATTCCGAGACAGAAGCGCAGCACGGCCTCGGCGAACTCGAGCTGAGCGGGGCGGGGCCTGACATACAGGCGAACCGCCAATGCAAGGGGCAGCAGGATAAACAGCAGATGGTGGAGACTGGGCACGGAGTATGGAAATGGCGAAGGCTAGACGCGCGTCAATCGCGGAATCTTGGGAGCAATGGTGACAGTTTGAGGTGGGTGGCGTCGTTTGCGGCTGCCATGCGCCCATTTCTAGCCCTCTTTCTGCTGATGACCCTGACCGCCACGGCGGTGGAGAAACCGAACATCATCTTCATCCTGGCCGATGACCTGGGCTGGGGAGATCTGGGGTGCTATGGCAACCGGATCATCCGTACGCCGAACTTGGACAAGATGGCGCGGCAGGGGACGGTGTACACGCAGTTTTATGTGAACGCCTCGGTGTGCTCGCCGAGCCGCTGCGCTTTTTTTACCGGGCAGTATCCGTCGAGGCATCGCATCCACGGGCACTATGCCACGCCGCAGCAGAATGAGGCGCGTGGCATGTCCAACTGGCTGGAGCCGCAGGTGCCGAACGCGGCGCGGCTGCTGAAGACGGCCGGGTATAAGACGGCACACATCGGGAAGTGGCATCTAGGCAATGCATCAGGCGGGCCGGAGATCGGCGCGTATGGTTTCGATTTTGTGGGGACCTCTGAGAAAGAAGGGGCGAATGGTCCGGCCGCGGATCCATACTTCCGCGCCAAGTCCACGGCGCTGTTTGTGGATGAGGCGATCAAGTTTATCGGAGAAGCGGGGGACAAGCCGTTTTACCTGCAGCTGTGGACGCTGGTGCCGCATGCGACGCTGAACCCGACGCCTGAGCAGATGAAGGCATATGCGCACCTGAGGGCGGGCGGGAAAGACTTTCCGCTGGCGGCTGCGATGGAGGTCTTTGCCGCGAGTGTGACGGACCTAGACACGCAGGTGGGGAGGCTGATGGCGGAGCTGGAGAAGATGGGCAAGGACAAGGACACGCTGATTCTTTTCAGCAGTGACAACGGGCCGGAGGACATCCACATCGGCAATGCAGGGCATAGCGGCGTGGGCAGCGCGGGGCCTTTCCGCGGACGCAAGCGCAGCCTGTATGAAGGAGGCATTCGGGTGCCGGGCATCATGCGCTGGCCGGGGAAGGTGCCTGCGGGACAGATCAATGACAAGGCGGTGCTGGCCGGCGTGGACTGGCTGCCGACGATCTGCAAGATCGCAGGGGTGCAAATACCTGAAGGGCATATGCTGGACGGGGAGAATGTGAGCGACGTGATGACGGGGGGCGAGCGCCCGCGTGGCAAGCCACTGATGTGGGAGTGGCGGTTTAACATTGCGGGCGAACCGTTTCACCACAGCCCGGAGCTGGCGATCCGCGAAGGAGACTGGAAGCTGCTGATGAACCCTGACCGGAGCCGCGTGGAGCTGTATGACGTGACGAAGGACCTGACGCAGCTGAACAATGTGGCCGAGCATCATCCTGAGGTGGTGGAAAAGCTGGCAGGGCAGGTGGCTGCGTGGGCCAAAACGCTGCCGGAAGGGCCGCATGACCCTACCGCCGGAAAGATGCACGCGGGCATGCCAGGGGATCCGCCGCGCGGGCAGGGAAAGAAGAAAAATGAGCCAGCGAAGTGATTCTGGGAGCGTTTTACTGGTACTGCCATGCACGATTTTGATCCCTCCCTGCCCGAGCACCTGGTGCGCCGTGATTTCCTGAAGAAACTGGCGGCGGCCAGCACTGCGGCGTGGATGACCGGCGAGCCCAGAGCGATCTGGGCGAAGTCTGGCGACAAGGTGACGCACCCACCCGCGAAGGCGGATGCGTGCATCCTGCTGTGGATGGCGGGCGGCATGGCGGCGCCGGACACCTTTGACCCGAAGGGGTACCTGCCGTTTGAGAAGGGGCTGGAGGTGAAGCGGATGCTGAGCACGTTTCCGGCAATCAACACGAGCGTGGACGGGATCAAGATCTGCCAGGGGCTGGAAAACATCGCGCAGGTGATGGACCGTGCGACGCTGATCCGAAGCGCGGTGCAGCCGGATCTGGGGAGCATTTTGCACTCGCGGCATCAGTACCACTGGCACACGGGCTATGTGCCGCCGCAGACGGTGGCATGCCCGCACATCGGCGCATGGATGGCGAAGGTGCTGGGGCCGCGCAATCCGGTGATGCCTGCGTTTATCAACATCGGCCAGCGTCTGGAAGGTGTGGGCGAAAGCGAGGAGCTGAAGGCTTTTACCACAGCGGGATTTTTTGGCAGTGAGTTTGGGCCGATGAACCTGCCGTTTCCGGAGGAGGCGGCGCAGAGTGTGAAGCCGCCGAAGGGGATGGATGCGAACCGTTTTGCGAATCGTGACCGGCTTTTCCGAAAGCTGGTGGACCAGAGCCCGCAGCGCGAGTTTATGAGCGACTACCAGCAGGAGTCGATGCTGCGCAGCATGGACAATGCGTACCGCCTGCTGAGCGCGAAGGAGAGGGAGGCCTTTGACATCACGCTGGAGCCGAAGGAGAGCTATGCGAAGTATGACACGGGGCGCTTTGGGCGCGGGTGCCTGCTGGCAAGGAGGCTGGTGGAAGCGGGGACGCGCTTTGTGGAGGTGACGACGGAGTATGTGCCGTTTTTTCAATGGGACACGCACAAGGACGGCCACACGACGGTGGAGGCGATGCACAAGGAGATCGACATGCCCATCGCGCAGCTAGTGCGCGACCTGGAGGCCAAGGGGCTGCTGGACCGGACGCTGATCATCATCGCGAGCGAGTTCAGCCGTGATGCGCTGATGGAGGGCAAGCCGGGATCGAATGCGAACGACCAGACGACCTTCAAGGTGGACACACTGAGCGAGATGAAGCACTACGGGCTGCACCGCCATTTTACCGGAGGGACAAGCGTGGTGATGTTTGGCGGCGGAGTGAAGAAGGGACACCTGTATGGAGAGACGGCTGACGAGAGACCGCTGATCGCGACGAAGAATCCGGTGAGCGTGATGGACCTGCATGCGACGATCATGACGGCGATGGGCATCAGCCCGAAGACGGAATTTGAGATCGAGGGACGGCCCTTCTACGTGACAGAAGACGGGAAGGGGAAGGCGGTGACGGAAATCTTTGGGTAAAAAGATTGGTGGCAGGGACTGCGTCCGTTTAGGCTGCCCACGTTCATGAAAGCCTACCGTCTTCTCTGCCTCGGGGTCACGACATTTGTCCTGGCCATTTCCACCATGCTGCGCGCGGCTGAGGCCGATGCTGAATGGAAGAAGGTTGCCGACATCATGGAAAGCATCCGCAATCTCAAGGAGGACCCGCAGACGAGTGATGCCGCGCGCTTGACGCTGAAGAAAAGCCTGATGGATTTTGATGCGGCGTATGAGGCTGCCATGAAGGCTGCTCCTGCGAACCCCGAACGCTGGGATGTGGCTTTGTTTGCCGCGATGCTTGGGCGTCTGCGAGCTCTGGCGGGCGTGACTGCGCCAGCAAGGGAGGCCATCAGTCTGGAGGAAATAACGAAAGCGCCGGATGCGAAGCCAGAGACGAGATCTCAAGCGAGCCTGACGCAAGTAATGCTGGCCTCAGACTCCGCTCTCGCTCCAGGCGGAGACACAGCAGCCTGGATTGCCCAAGCTGAAAAGCATCTGAAGAATTATCCTGCGGAAAAGCTGAACAAGATGGTGCAGGACAGGCTCGCGGAGGTCAGCTTCCGGACCAAGCCGCTGGAGCTGAAGTTTACGGCATTGGATGGTCGTGTGGTGGATGTGAGCAAGCTGCAGGGCAAGGTGGTGCTGATCGATTTTTGGGCCACATGGTGCGGGCCGTGCGTGGAAGAGCTGCCGAAGGTGATCAAGCTCTACCAAGAGCTGCACGAAAAAGGCTTTGAGGTGGTGGGCATCTCACTGGACCAGGACAAGGCGGAGCTGGAGGCCTTTTTGAAGGAGAAGGGCATGGAGTGGCCGCAGTATTTTGACGGTAAAGGCGCGGAGAATGAGCTTTTCGTGAAATACAAACTCGAGTCCATCCCGACGGCGTGGCTGCTGAACAAGAAGGGCGTGGTGGCAAGCAAGACCGCCTTTGAAGGGCTGGAGGAGCAGGTGAAGAAGCTGCTGGCGGAGTAGAGTGGCGTGGCCTCGCGGGGTGAGTGATCCGCACCGAGGTGCAGGTGTATGATGGAAATCTTTGCGTAAAAAGATTGGTGCGGGGGATTGCGTCCGTTTAGGCTGATCAACTTCATGAAAGCCCGCCATCTTCTCTGCCTCGGGGTCACGACATTTGTCCTGGCCGTTACTTCTTCAATGCGTGCTGCCGACGGCGATGCCGAATGGCAGAAGGTCAATGAGATCGTGGAGGGGGTGAAAAACCCGAAGGAGAAGCCCAAGACGCGTGAAGAAGCGATCGGGATGCTGAAGAAGGGGATCACGGAATTTGATGCCGCATACGCTGCTGCGCTGAAAGCGGGGCCGTCCAACGCGGCGCGCTGGGATGCGGCACTGTTTGAAGCGATGACGGGGCGTGTGCGTGAGGTGGCTGGCATTCCTGCACCTGCCAAGCCGGCGATCAGCCTGGACGACATTGTGAAGGCGGCGGATGCCAAGGCGGAAACCAAATCCCAGGCGAGCCTGGTGAGTGTGATGGAATCTGCGGAAGCCGCCGAGGCTCCCGGGGGTGACCTGGCCGCATGGACTGCGAAAGCGGAGAAGCATCTGAAAGATTTCCCGGATGAGAAGATGAACCAGATGGTGGAGGGCAAGCTGAAGAGCATCAAGGCGAGCGCCGACCTCAAGACCAAGCCGCTGGAGCTCAAGTTTACCGCCGTGGACGGACGTGAGGTGGATGTGAGCAAGCTGCAGGGCAAGGTGGTGCTGGTGGACTTCTGGGCCACATGGTGCGGACCGTGCGTGGCGGAGCTGCCGAACGTGATCAAGGCCTACAAGGAACTGCATGCCAAGGGCTTTGAAATCGTGGGCATCTCTCTGGACCAAGACAAAGCGGAGCTGGAAGGCTTTGTGAAGGAGAAGGGCATGGAGTGGCCGCAGTATTTTGACGGTAAGGGCTGGCAGAATGAGATCGCCAGCAAGTATGGCATCCAGTCGATTCCGGCGATGTGGCTGCTGAACAAAAAGGGCATGGTGGTGAGCACGGATGCGCGCGGTCATCTGGAAGAGGCGGTGACGAAGCTGCTGGCGGAGTGATTTTATGAGACGTCAGCGATTGATCCTGACGGTCCTTTGCGCCGTCTCCTGGCTGCCTATGCAGGCGCAGGAGACGGGGGTGAAGGTGGAGAAGAACGTCATGGTGCCGATGCATGATGGCGTGAAGCTGGCGACGGATGTGTATCTGCCAGAAGGGAGGACCGAGAAGCTGCCGGTGGTGCTGACGCGCACGCCTTACAACAAGGACGGAGCGAAGAGCTATGGCGAGTACTTCGCCAAGCATGGGTATGTGTTTGTGGCGCAGGACACGCGCGGGCGCTATGCCAGCGAGGGCGTGTGGCACTGGATGACGGATGATGGCGTGGATGGGACGGACTGCGCCGCGTGGATAGCCGCGCAGCCGTGGGCGAACGGGAAGATCGGGATGGTGGGCACGTCGTACGTAGGCGGCACGCAGCATGCGATGGCGCTGGCGAAGGTGCCGGAGCTGACAACGGTGATCCCGGTGGATGCGGTGTCGAACATGGGACTGCAGAGCATGAGGAATGCGGGGGCGTTTGAGATGCGCTTCTGGAACTGGATCATGCTCAATGCGGGCAAGGGCAGCAATGCGGCGCTGAACCCGGCGACACAGGTGGAGCTGAAAGAGATGGCGGATCATCGGTGGGACTACCTGTCTCTGCTGCCGCTGCGTCCGGGCTGCACGCCGCTGAAGCTGGCGCCGGAGTATGAGGACTGGCTGATCCAGGCGATGAGGCATGGCAAGGACGATGACTTTTGGGCGCAGAACAACATCCTGGCTGATCCGAAGCGCTACAAAGACATGCCGGTGTATCTGGTGGGAGGGTGGTATGACTCGTGGGCGGGGAACACGTCAGCGAATTTTCAGGCGCTGAGCAAGGCGCTCAAAAGTGATGTTTACCTGATCATGGGGCCGTGGATTCACGGCGCGCAGAACAAGTCGGCGCACGGGCAGGTGGAGTTTGGAGCGGAGGCGGCGATCGCTGACCAGCTGGCGTGGCGCAAGGAGTGGTTTGACCACTGGATGAAGGGGCTGGACAACAGCGTGGGCAAGGCCGCGCCCTTTGCGAAGAAGGTGCGCATCTTCGTGATGGGCACGGGTGATGGCAGCAAGACGAAGGATGGGCTGCTGAATCATGGCGGGCAGTGGCGTGATGAGGATGAGTGGCCGCTGGCGCGGGCGAAGGTGACTCCGTTTTACCTGCATCCGGAAGGGGTGCTGAGCGATGGGAAGCCGAAGTTGGAAGTGGCGGCGCAGAGTTATGCGTTTGATCCGAAGAATCCGGTGCCGACGCTGGGTGGGAATATCTCGTCAGGCGATGGCATCATGCAGCAGGGGGCGTGGGATCAGCGTGGGAATGACAAGTTCTGGAACTGGACGAAGCCCATCCCGCTCTCGGCGCGCAATGATGTGCTGGTGTTTCAGACGGCACCGCTGGCGGAGGACACGGAAGTGACAGGGGAGATGGAGGTGAAGCTGTGGATTTCGTCGTCAGCCGTGGACACGGATTTCACCGCCAAGCTGGTGGATGTGTATCCGCCGAGCGCCGACTGGCCGCATGGCTTTGACCTGAACCTGACAGACGGGATCATGCGGGCGCGGTTTCGTGATTCGCTGAAGGAGGAGAAGCTGATGCAGCCAGGGAAGGTGTATCCCATCACGATCAAGCTTTACCCGACGAGCAATGTGTTCAAGAAGGGGCACCGGATTCGGGTGGACATCAGCAGCAGCAATTTTCCACGCTTTGATGTGAATCCGAACACGGGTGAGCCGCTGCAGCAGCATCGGAGGACGGTGATCGCGACGAACACGGTGCATCATGACCGGGAGCATCCGTCGCAGATTGTGCTGCCGGTGGTGGGCAGGTAGGGGGGATGGCGTCGGTAAGCGGGGCGGTGCTCTAGATGGCCCCTCACCCGGCCTCTCCCCATAGACGTCGTGGGCTTTGCCGTGTCCTCGGTGGGGAGAGGGGATGGCTTTGGTGCGATAGAGCTATGCGCCGAGTGCTTCGCGCAGGATGCTCATACTGGCGTTTGCGCCGGAGAGGATGCAGGCGACGCGTTTGCCCTGCCAATCGGCGCGGTGTTTTTTGAGGGCGGCGTGGGCGAGGGCACCGGAGCCTTCAGCGATGTTGTGGGTGGACTGGATGATCTCGCGCATGGCGGCGAGGGCTTCGTCGTCGGTGACGGTGAGGATGTCGTGGGCGTGGTGGAGGATGTGCTGGAGTGCGTCCTGGTTTGGGGTCTTGCAGGCGACGCCTTCGGCCACGCGGGTCATGCTGGACTGCTCGACAAACTGACGCTGCTGAAAGGAGAGGGCGTAGGCGGGTGCGTGAGCGGATACGACGCCGATGATTTTGGTTTTAAGGCCCAGAGCCTCGCGTGCCGAAGCGATGCCGCAGAAGCCGGAGCCGAGGCCGATGGGGACGAAGATGGCATCGAGATCTGCGACTGAGTGGAAGAGCTCCAATGCGTAGGTGGCGACGCCGCGCACGAGCCAGGGGTGGAAGGAGGGAACGGCGTGCAACGACTCTCTGGCAGCGAGCTCGCGGGAGTATTCGAGCGCCTCCTGAAACTCGCGGCCGTGCTCGACCAGCTCTGCGCCGAGAGAGCGCATGGCGGCATTTTTTTCGGGGTTGTTGCCATGCGGTACGACGATGACGGCGCGCAGACCGTTGCGCCTGGCGGCGTAGGCGATGGACTGGCCGTGGTTCCCGGTGGAGGCGGCGATGACCCCGCGAACGCCGGGCTGGTGGCGCTTGAGCTCGTCCATGTAAACGAGGCCGCCACGGATTTTGAAAGCGCCGACGGGGGTGTGGTTTTCGTGTTTCATCCACAGCTCGCAGCCGAGGCCTGATTCCAGCAGCGGCCAGCGGTAGGTGGGGGTCTCGCGAATGTGCGGGCGGATGAGGGCCTTGGCAGATTCGATTTCGCTGAGGGTCGGCAGGGGCTGCATCTTGCATGGCTAAGCATGAAGTTCGCAAAGGCAAGCCCGGTGCGGACGTTATGAGACGCACTATGAACGCGCCCGTCACCCTCACTTCACGTCGTCGATTTCTTCAGACCACTCTTGCCGGAATGACATCGATGCCCGTGTGGGCGGCACCGCTGGGGGCCAATGGCGATGTGCGCGTGGCGGTGATCGGATTCCGCGGGCGTGGGCGCGGGCATATCAAGGAGCTGATGAAGGTGCCCGGCGTGCGTCTGGTGGCGCTGTGTGACGTGGATCAGGAGGTGATCGACAAGCAGGTGGCGGAGCTGTCGAAGCAGAACGTCACGGTGAAGACGTATCGTGATTTCCGTGAGTGCTGTGCCGATAAGAACATCGATGCGGTGACGATTGCCACGCCGAACCACAGCCATGTGCTGATCGCGCTCACCGCCTTGCAGCACGGCAAGCATGTGTATGTGGAGAAGCCGGTGTGCCACAATCTGGTGGAGGGGCGCAAGCTGATGGCGGCCGCGACAAAGGCGGCGGCGAAGGGGATCATCGTGCAGCATGGGATGCAGCGGCGCTCGGATCTGGGATGGGCTGCGGCGATGGCGTGGGTGAACGAGGGGCACATCGGGAAAAAGAAGCTGTCGCATGCGCTGGTTCACGGGATGCGCCTGAGCATCGACAAGGTGGACGCTCCGCAGCAGCCGCCTGCCACGGTGGACTACAAGCTGTGGTCTGCGCCGCGTCCGGTGCTGCCGATCATGCGGAAGCAGTTTCACTACGACTGGCACTGGCAGTGGCCGTATGGGAACGGCGACATCGGGAACCAGGGGCCGCATCAGTACGATGTGGCGCGGTGGGCGCTGAATGATCCGGCGGTGCTGCCGCAGCGAGTGATGAGTCTGGGCCACCGCTGGGGGTATGTGGATGACGGGCAGACGGCGAACTGCCAGCTGGCCTTTCATCCCTACGAGCCGGTGCCGCTGCTGATGGACATGTTTGGCCTGCCGATGAAGAACATGGACAAAAAGAGCGGCGAGCCGCCTTACAAGGGGATCCGCACGGGGAACATCATCCACTGTGAAGGCGGCTATGTGGCGGAGTCCAAGGCCTATGACAACGAGGGGAAGGCGATCACGAAGTTTGAGAACTTCCTGACGGGGCCGGACCATATGAAGAATTTTATCGATTCTGTGCGTGCGGGGAAATACACCAAGGATGTGCTGCACATCCGGCATGGGCAGCAGGCGGCGGCGCTGTCGCATCTGGCGAATACGTCGTATCGCCTGGGCAAGGCGATGAAGAACGAGGAGATCAAAGAGCGTCTGCAGGGAGACAAGATGGGACAGGCGATGTTTGAGGGCATGCTGGCCACGCTGGCGGCGAACCAGATCAACACTGAGGTGGATCAGGTCATTGTGGGGCCATGGCTGGACTTTGATCCGGTGAACGAGGTGTTTACCGGTGAATTTGCCGCCGAGGCGAACAAGCTGGCGCAGGAGGAATATGCGGCGGGGTTTGAGCTGCCTGAGGTGTAGTGGCAGGGAGGGGCGGATGTGTTACCGCTGGCTCTCTCCTGCTGCGGGGTGGCGGGGTAACGCTGCTGGTGGACGCGGTGTTGGAAGAGGGCGATGGGTTTGCTTCCGAATTTGTGGGGCAGAACCCAGGGCGGCGCTCGCCCAGGCTCGCTTGCCCTGGGCTATACTATGTCGCCCCTTTGGGGCTGGGGAGGCATAGTTAAAAGGGATGGCTCCGTGTTTGATGGGGCGTGTGATTAGAAGGGAATGAACGCTGGATTCTGAGAGGGGGATGATGGTTTGTACATCAGCAGGCTTGCGAGCCGCACAGAGGATTGCCTTCGGCTGGCTTCGCGTTGTGCGGACCACTATGCTGGCGCCCTCGCGGGACATCGTTGTGCTTTTGATTATCGCTTTGACCCTTTGTCTCGTCGGATTCTATCAGTGCCTATTCTCTCAGCGGAGTGTGTGCTGACGGCGGAAGTCTTTGGGGGACATGCCGACGACTTGTTTGAAGCGGCGGGAGAAGTGGAAGGCATCGTGGAAGCCGAGGTCGTCGGCGATGCGGGCGAGAGTGTGGGTGCTTTCGAGAAGGCGGGAGCAAGCGCGCAGAACGATGGCGTCGGCGCGGAATTCGCCGGGGCTTTTGCCGGTCATGTGCACGAAGCGTTTGCGGAAGGCGCTGTAGGACATGCCGAGGTCTGCGGCGATCTGCTCCAGCGAGGGAGAGCCGAGCCTGCCACGGGCGAGCATGCGCTCGGCGGTCTCACGCCACTGCATGGTTTCCGTGGTCTGGTGCCGTGTGTCATCCTGCTGAAGCGCATCTGCCAGCCACTGCTGAAAGTGGCAGAGGCGGGAAAGAGGTGTCTGAGGTGGTGTGTCGGATGGTGGCTGGAGGATGCGGCGGAGCCGGTCAGTCCAGTAAGGTAAGGGGCTGAGCTCCAGCACGCGGCTGCGCTCTCCGGGGAATCCGGCGGACTGCCAGGCATCGAACACGCTGCCATTGAACCAGAGGAAGAGCTCGCTCCAGCGCACGCCGTTTTGCGGGCCGTAGCTTTGATTGATGCCGGGCTTTGACCACACGAGCGTGCCGGGCTGTAGTGTGCAGCGGACGCCGGTGTCGTCCATGTAGTCGGCGGTGCCTTCGAGTGTGAGCACGAGGAGGTAATTGGGCGTGGGACGCAGGTAGTGCGGCGGTGGTGCGTGTGCGTAGGTGGCCTGGCTGTTCCACTTGGTGCCTGCGTAAACGACCTGTCCCAGATCGCAGTGCACGGGCCGTGTGGCGTTCACATTCCAGGGGCCGGGAATGTTGAAATAGAGGTTGGGGTCGTGCTCTGAGGCCATGTCAAAATATGCATGAAATAGGCCAGATGTTCAATTTAGAGAGGTGTGGAATGGTCGTATTGATGTGACAGACCATCTATGCCAGCCGAATCTCAGTCTGAGCCGCGCTCATGCCATCCACTGAAATCTGCAGCCAATGCAGCGCTGTGGGTGTGTGGCTGGATGACTGCGTCTGGGCAGATGCTGCTGGCGGCGGATTACGTGAAGGACATCAAGCCGCTGCTCAAAGAGCGCTGCATATCGTGCCATGGGACAGTGAAGCAGAAGGGCGACTTGAGATTGGATGCGGGGGCTTTGATTCCGAAGGAGTCTCATGAAGCGCTGCTGGAACGCATTGTATCCAATGATGAGGATGAGCGCATGCCGCCGGAAGGCAAGAGGCTGAGCGTGGAGCAGATCGAGTTGCTGAAGCAATGGATTGCGGAGGGTGCGCCGTTTCCGAAAGAAGAGGTGATTCCGAAGAAGCCTTCGGAGCATTGGTCATTCCAGCCTGTGCGGCGTGTGGTGGTGCCGGAGTCGGCGTACCAAAATCCGATTGATGCGTTTGTATTTGGCAAGGCGGAGGCTGCGGCAAAGGCGAGTCCGCAGGCGCTGCTGCGTCGGGTGCATCTGGATCTGATGGGGCTGCCGCCGACGGTGGAGGAGCAGGAGAGGTTTTCTCGATCTGGAGAGCTGAACGCGGTGGTGGATGATCTGCTCAAGCGACCGGAATATGGCGAGCGCTGGGCAAGGCACTGGCTGGATGTGGTGCGCTATGCGGACAGCAATGGCTATGAGCGTGATGCAGAGAAGCCCTTTGTGTGGCGCTACCGAGACTATGTGATCGAGGCGCTCAATGCTGACAAGCCTTACAACCGCTTTGTGATGGAGCAGCTGGCGGGTGACGAACTGCCGGAGCGAACTTTGGAGTCGGTGATCGCCACTGGGTTTCTGAGACTGGGGCACTGGGATGATGAGCCGGCTGATCCCGCAGCGGACCGGTATGACCAGCTGGATGACATCGTGAGCACCATGGGGCAGGCGTTTCTAGGACTGACGATCGGCTGTGCGCGATGCCATGATCACAAGTTTGAGCCGCTGGCCACGCGTGATTACTACAGTCTGGTGGCGGTGTTTAATCCGCTGCAGCGTCCGGCGAAGGGGCGCAAGGAGCTGACGGTGGCTGTGGATGGAACAGAGGTCTATGCGTGGGACGAGCCGTCAGCGAAAGCACCGGAAACGCATGTGCTGGTGCGTGGGTCGCCCACACGGTTTGGCGATTTGGTCGGGCCTGCGGTGCCTGCCATCCTGGTCAAAGAGCAGCCATTGTTTGCGGCTTCAAGTGACAAGACCACACAGCGGCGTCTGGGGCTGGCGCGCTGGATGGCGAGTGAGCAGAACCCACTGACGGCACGAGTGATGGTGAACCGAATCTGGCAGCAGCATTTTGGCCAGGGGCTGGTGAGCACGGCGAATGACTTTGGTCTTATGGGCGCGGCTCCTTCTAATCCGGAATTGCTCGACTGGCTGGCGCACTGGTTCATGCATGATGCGGGGTGGTCGCTGAAGAAGCTGCATCGTCTCATCCTGACCAGCAGGGCGTGGCAGATGGGAAGATCATCCGAGGCGCTGATGCGGTATCGGCGGCTGGAGGTGGAGGCCATCCGGGACTCAATGCTGGCGGTGAGCGGCAGGCTGAATCCGAAGCGATTTGGACCCGCGATGAAGCCCGGCATTTCGCAGGCGGCGCTGGAGGCGAATACGGACAAGGACAAAGTCTGGAAGGTGTCGGATGAGGCCGAGGCCTCACGGCGCAGCATCTATGCCTTTATCAAGCGCGGGCTCGTGGTACCGATGTTTGAGACGCTGGATCTTGCAGACACCGTGAGCAGCTGCCCGCAGCGGCAGGTGACCACGGTGGCACCGCAGGCGCTGAGCTTGTTCAACGGTGAGTTTGTGAACGAGCAGGCGCGGCACTTTGCGGGGCGCCTCAGGCGGGAGGCGGGAGATGATGCGGCGAGGCAGATCGAGCTGGCGTGGAAGCTGGCGCTATGCCGGGAGCCCACGGGCGATGAGATGGCGAAGATGCGTGTGTTTTTGCAGGAGCAGCCGCTGGAGCAGGCGTGCCGGGTGATTTTGAATCTGAACGAGTTTGTTTATCCGGAGTGAAGACCATGAACCGATCTCTCACACGACGTGAATACCTGATGCGTGCCACCGGCGGCTTTGCCGGGCTGGCGCTGGCGGATCTGCTGGCTGCGGATGCGATGGCGGCATCGCCGCTGGCGGAGAAGAGGCCGCATTTTCCGGCGAAGGCGAAGCACTGCGTGTTTCTCTTTATGAACGGCGGGCCGAGCCAGGTGGACACGTTTGATCCGAAGCCGGCGCTGAAGAAGTACCATGGCATGCCCTACACTGGGGATGCGAAGGTGGGATCGAACGGACGTGCGGTGGGGCATCTGATGCAGTCGCCGTTTGAGTTTAAGAAGCATGGGCAGAGCGGGCTGGAGATCAGCAGCCTGTTTCCTCATGTGGCGATGCATGCGGATGACCTGTGCGTGATTCGCTCCATGCATGCAGATACGGCGGCACATGCCTCGGGCTGTCTGCAAATGAACACGGGCAGCATCTTCATCGGTAAGCCGAGCCTGGGCTCGTGGCTGAACTATGGGCTGGGTTCGGCGAATCAAGATCTGCCGGGGTTTGTGGTGATGACGGACCCGCGTGGCGGACCCATCGGCAGTGCGTCGAACTGGACGGCGGGCTACATGCCTGCGGCGTATCAGGGCACGCTTTTTCGCAGCGGAGGGCCGCCGCTGCTGGATCTGGCCACGCCGGAAGGGACGAGCGAGCGGACGCAACGGCGCAGCCTGGACCTGCTGAAGTCTTTGAACGAGACGCACCTCATGCGGCACCCCGAGGAGACGGAGCTGATGGCGCGCATTGAATCCTATGAGCTGGCCTACCGCATGCAGACGGAGGCGATGAGCGTGGTGGATCTGGAGAATGAAGATGCGGCGACGCGCGAGATGTACGGACTCAATGACAAGCGCACGGCGGATTTTGGCCGCAAGTGCCTGATCACGCGCAAGCTGATCGAGAAAGGGGTGCGATTCATCCAGTTGTACTCGGGAGGCGGGCATATCGAGGACACCTGGGACGGGCATAATGACTGCATTACCAACCACACGCTGCATGCGGGAGAGACGGACCAGCCGATTGCCGCGCTGATTGCGGATCTGAAGCGAACCGGGCTGTGGGATGAGACGCTGCTGGTGTGGGGCGGGGAGTTTGGCCGCACGCCGACGAGTGAGGGCGTGGGCAAGCCGGGGCGAGATCACGACTGGCATGGCTTCTCCATGTGGCTGGCCGGTGCCGGGGTGAAGGGCGGGCAGGCCATCGGAGCGACGGATGAGCTGGGATTCAAGGCGGTGGAGGAGCGCTGCCATGTGAGTGATCTGCATGCGACGATCCTGCATCTGATGGGCATTGATCATTCGCGGCTGAGTTATCTGCATCAGGGACTGGCGCAGCGGCTGACGGGGGTGGAGGATCGCAGGGTGATCGCGAAGGCGCTGGCGTGAGCAGGTGGAAAAAAATCCAGGGGCTGAGATGAGGTTTTGTTTGATCAAACGGCCTGCGTGGTGCGTTTGCATAGGTCCCTTCCCATGAAACGCCTTGTGCCGTTCCTTTTCATTGCCCTCGTCAGCCTTCGCGCTGAGACGCCCAAACCCATCGCCTCGGTTTTGCAGCCGTATGTGGATGACAAGGTGCTGGCGGGAGCGGTGACGATGGTGGCGGACAAGGACAAGGTGGTGGATGTGACGACGGTGGGCTGGGCGGATATCGCAGCGAAGAAGCCGATGGCGAAGGATGCGATCTTCTGGATCGCGTCGATGAGCAAGCCGATCACGGCGACGGCCTTCATGATGCTGGTGGACGAGGGGAAGGTGTCTCTGGATGATCCGGTGGAAAAATACCTGCCGGAATTCAAAGGGCAGATGGTCGTGGCGGAGAAGGATGGGGAGCATGTGCTGCTGAAGAAGCCGAAGCATCCGATCACGGTGCGCAATGTGTTGAGCCATACGAGCGGGCTGGCCTTTAAGTCGGCGGTGGAAAATCCCACACTGGACATGCTGCCGCTGCGGGTGGCGGTGCTGAGCTATGCAGCGGCACCGCTGCAGTTTGAGCCAGATACGAAATACCAGTATGCGAATGCGGGCATCAACACTGCGGCACGCATCATCGAGGTGGTGTCTGGAATGAGCTACGAGGACTTCATGCAGCAGCGGCTCTTTGCGCCGCTGGGGATGGTGGACACGACCTTTTGGCCCAGCGAAGAGCAGGAAAAGCGCATCGCGACTTCCTACAAGGCGAACGAGGGCAAGACGGATCTGGAGGCCACGACGGTGGGGCAACTGCACTACCCGCTGCACGAGCGCATACGCCAGCCGATGCCAGCGGGCGGGCTTTTCAGCACGGCGGCGGATGTGGTGAAGTTTTGCCAGATGCTGCTCAATGGCGGGCAGCTGAACGGGAAGCGCTATATTTCGGAGGCGGCACTGAAGCAGCTGCAGACAAAGCAGACCGCCGAGGGGTTGAACGCTTACAGCCTGGGGTATCAGCTCAATGGCAGCGCGTTTGGTCACGGGGGTGCCTATTCCACCAACATGTCCATCGATCCGGCCAAGGGCATCGCGACTGTCTTTATGGTGCAGAATGCGGGCTGGAGAACCGACGAGGGGAGGAAGATTCTGCCCGCATTTCAAAAAGCCGCTGCGGACCGTTTTGCCAAACCCTGATCTCTTTCCAATCCACGATTATGAAATCACCTGCCATTCTGACACTGATTCTTGCTGCGTCTTTGAACGCACAGACACCTGCTCCAGCGACGAAACCTGCTGCTGTGCCTACTGAGAAGCCTGCCACGCCGAAGAGGGCGCCGACGCTCGCTAATGTGCCGTATGGTGCGCATGAGAGGCAGGTGCTCGATTTTTACAAAGCGGACGCTGTGAAGCCCACACCGCTGCTGTTTTTCATCCACGGCGGCGGCTGGGTGGCGGGGGACAAATCCAAGGTGGGCGAGCTGGAGGCCTGCCTGAAGGCGGGGATTTCCGTGGTATCGATCAACTATCGCTACTCGTGGCAGGCGCAGCTGGCGGGTGTGATGCCGCCGGTGCAGTGGCCGCTGGAGGATGCGGCGCGTGCGCTGCAGTTTGTGCGCAGCAAGGCGGGAGAGTGGAACATCGACAAGCAGCGCATCGGTGCGAGCGGCGGCTCGGCGGGTGCGTGCAGCAGCCTGTATCTGGCCTTTCACGACGACATGGCCGATCCGAAGAGCAGCGATCCCATTGCACGTGAGTCCACACGCCTCTGGTGCGCAGCGGTGAGCGGCGCGCAGACCTCGCTGGACCCGAAGCAGCTCAAGGAGTGGACGCCGAACAGCCGCTATGGTGGCCATGCCTTTGGGTTTATGGACCCGAACGAGCGCAAGACACGCGACACGAGGTTTGCGGAGTTTTTGGAGAAGCGTGAGTCGGTGCTGAAGTGGATCAAAATGTACTCGCCGTATGAGCTTGTGAGCAAGGACGACCCGCCGGTTTATCTCTACTACACTAGTGTTCCAGGGATCGGGCAGGAGCAGAAGGACCCGACGCATACCTCGAACTACGGCGTGAAGCTACAGGAGCACTGCCGTGCGATCGGTGACGAGTGCGAGCTGGTGTATCCGGGGGCGCCGGAGCTGAAGCACAAGAGCATTGCGGAGTTTTTGATTGAGACGCTGAAGAAGTGAGATTGGGGCCTCTCATATGATGAGATTCTTCATAAAAAGACGCTTGCTGACCGCAGGCTTTGGCCTTGCGGTTGGAAGCGCGCTTCTCGTCGGATACCTCTTAAATTCGAATTACTGGGACAATCGAAACCCGTTTATGAGACGGCACATGTGGCATGTGACGCGCGCTTGGTCGGGGGTGCCTGATCTTCCTGTGGATGCCAGAAATTTTAAAATTGAGACTTTTGGAGATTTCTTAACACGAAAGTTCAAAAGCTCATTTTCTGCGCCCAGGTCGAGTGTTGAATCCTGGCTGACGCGGGTTCCAGATTTGGATCAAGCGGAGCGCACAGACTTAGACGATGGAGGACGCGAATATGTTGGACGGGGCAAAGAAGGGGCGACTTCTTTCACGCTGGAACTGGGTCCGGACATGACAGCCGTAAAGTTAAGCGTCTCTTGGAACTAGAGACAAAAACGAGAAAATAGCGAATTCGGTCTCATAAGATGCGTTCTAACTGCTCCATGAAACTCGCTCTGTCTCTCCTCCTGCTCGTTTCCATTGCCTCAGCCGCCGATGCTCCGGCGAAGAAGGCTGAGGCTCCTGCTAAAAAAGCTCCGGCCAAGAAGGTCTATCCGAAGAATCCGCCGCCGATGGTGGCGGATTTTAAGTATGGGCCGTTTGAGCGGAACGTGCTGGATTTCTGGCAGGCGAAGTCTGACAAGCCGACGCCGCTGCTGTTTTTCATCCATGGCGGTGGCTGGATGGGTGGAGACAAGAAGGGCATCTCGGTGGAGCCGTTTTTGAAGGAAGGCATCTCGGTGGTGTCGATCAACTACCGCTACATCTCGCAGGCGCAGGATGTGGTGCCACCGGTGAAGGCCCCGCTGACGGATGCGGCGCTGGCGCTGCAGACGGTGCGCAGCAAGGCTGCGGAGTGGAACATCGACAAGACACGCATTGCCGCGAGCGGCGGTTCGGCCGGGGCCTGCAGCAGCCTGTGGCTGGCCTTTCATGATGACATGGCGGATCCGAAGAGCAGCGATCCGATCAAGCGCGAGTCCACACGCCTGCTGACCGCGGCGGTGAATGGTCCGCAGACGACGCTGGACCCAAAGCAGATGCGCGAATGGACGCCGAACAGCCGCTATGGTGGTCATGCCTTCAGCAAGGCGGGCGAGTTCAAAAACTTCGATGACTTTGTGGCCGCGCGTGAGCGCATCCTGCCGTGGATCAATGAATACTCGCCCTATGCGCTGGTGAGCACGGATGATCCGCCAGTGTACTGTTATTTCAGCTCCGCACCAGCCATCGGACAGGAGCAGAAGGACCCCACGCATACTGCCAACTTCGGCGTAAAGCTGCAGGAACACTGCAAAGAAAAAGGTGTGGCTTGTGACGTCGTTTACCCTGGTGCCACAGACGTGAAGTACAAGACAATCAACGAATACCTCATCGCAAAGCTCAAGCAGGCGAAATAACCCACACCCGGCAATCTGCATTTACGATCATGAAACTTAACACACTTACTCTTGGCAGCCTGGCGCTGGCGTTTTGTCTCGTGGCCCGTGCGGAGGACTCCGCATTCAAGCCGATCTTCAATGGCAAGGATCTGACCGGCTGGTACGGGCTGAATCCTCACTCTGTCGTCAAACTGGCAGGCGAGAAGAAGGAGGCTGCGCTGAAGAAGATGCGCGAGGAATTCGCAACCTTCTGGAAGGTGGAAAATGGCGAACTGGTCAATGACGGCCACGGTCCGTATGCCACCACGGAGCAGGAGTTTGGCGACATGGAATTCCTCATTGAGTATAAAACCGTGGCGGGTGCTGACAGCGGCATCTATCTGCGCGGGGTGCCGCAGGTGCAGATCTGGGACAAGAACCAGGTCTTTGATCCGGCGAAGCCAACGCGCAGACCTCATCTGGGTTCGGGAGGGCTTTTCAACAACACTCCTGATACGCCGGGACGTGACCCTCTGGTGGTGGCGGACAAGCCTTTTGGCGAGTGGAACAGCTTCCGCATCCGCCAGATCGGGGCACGCACGTGGGTGTGGCTGAATGACAAGCTGGTGGTGGATGGCAACGTGATGGAAAACTACTATGACCGCACGAAGCCGCTGCCTGCGAAGGGGCCGATCATGCTGCAGACGCATGGCGGTGAGATTCGCTGGAGGAACCTGCAGGTGCGAGAGATCGGCGCCGAGGAGGCGAAGAAGATCCTGGCTGAAGCTGACGCTAAGAAGTGACCGGGTTGATTTGATGAAACAAAAAAGCCGCAGGGGAGAGATCCGCTGCGGCTTTTTGTTTGAGGCTCGTACTAGGTATGGGCGTCATGGGGCATTTGCGGTCTCGCGTTCTCCCATGTGGGGTCTTGTTCTTGCTTCTCGTTTGCGTTGGATCGCTGAAGACTTCTCGCATACCTCCGGCATGCGGCCTTGGCTTTGAACATCGGTTATCCTGAGTCCGGTGGTTCTCGCTCGCAAAGCCTCGCTTCACCACCGGCTAATTTCCGGGCTCCTTCCAGGAGCCAATGGCAAGGCTGCGCCTGGACTGAGCTAGATAAAATGTGCCAACGGATGCCTCAATGTCAGGCTCAATGGGTCACTTGTTCAGCACGAGGCGGAGGGTGCCGTTGTGGATGTCGAGGGACTGGATGCCGGCGACGAATTTTTGGAGGGCGGGGTCGGATTCGACATTGGCGGCGATGAGGTCGAGGCCTTTGATGTCGCCGATCCAGCTATTGGGAAGGGAAATGCCGCCGAGGCTGAGGTCGTCGAGCTTGAGGGAGAGCTTGTGAGCCGGGGTAAGGCTGGTGCCGAAGGTGAAACGGAGGCGGATTTTTTGATTGGGCATGATCGGGAAATCCGGCGGGGCGGCGAGGATGATGGCGGCGGAGACCTGGCCTTCGGCAAACTGGACCTGGACGCTCTCGCCGAGCTGCTGCTGGGCGAGGTAGGCGTTTACTTCGCGCTCATTGATGATGATGGTGCGGTTTGCCTCATCGGGAGGGATGGCAGCAGGGTTGTTGAGGGCCTGAAGCTTGTTGTCGAAGGCGGCCTGCTCCGTGGAGGTGAGGCTGACCGGCTTCATGGGGGAGGGGTAGAAGGTGTGCTTGACCCAGAAGGCGCCGGTGGCAGCGGCGATGCCCGCGCAGCCGAGGATGACGGCGAGGGTGATGAGGATGATTTTTTTGGTGGAGCGCGCGCGGGTCGCTGGAGCGGGCGCTACGGATTCAGGGGGGGCTTGCATGACAGTGGTTTGGATGCTTTCCGCCCGAAAGTATTCATTCATGGGGAAAAATGCCAGCTACAGGTTCCCTGAGAGTTTGTAAGGCATTGACTCTGCGCGCAGGGCTTGGGAACATCTGCATTAACCATGAAATACATCCTCGCTCTCGATCAGGGCACGACCAGCTCCCGCGCCATTCTCTTCAATCATGACGGCGGCATTGTGGCCACGGCGCAGAAGGAATTCCGGCAGATCTTTCCAAAGCCCGGCTGGGTGGAGCATGATGCGCAGGAAATCTGGGCGACGCAGGCCGGGGTGGCGGCGGAGGTGCTGCACAAGGCGCGTGCGAAGGCTGGGGATGTGGCCGCCATCGGCATCACGAACCAGCGGGAGACGACGGTGGTGTGGGATCGCAAAACGGGGAAGCCGATCTGCAACGCGATCGTGTGGCAGGACAGGCGCACGGCACCGATGTGCGACAAGCTGCGAGCCCAGAAGCTGGACAAGCTGATCCAGAAGAAAACGGGGCTGGTGGTGGATGCGTATTTTTCCGCCACGAAGGTGCAGTGGATTTTGCAGAATGTGAAGGGGGCCAAGGCGCGTGCGGCAAAGGGGGAGCTTGCCTTTGGCACGATCGACTCCTGGCTGCTGTGGAACCTGACCGGCGGCAAAGTGCATGCGACGGATGTGAGCAATGCCTCGCGCACGATGCTGTATGACATCCGCAAGGGCACGTGGGATGAAGAGCTGCTCAGAATTTTTGGTGTGCCGCGCTCGATGCTGCCGGAGGTGCGGGATTCCAGCGGGGTGTTTGGCGAGACGACGCTGCTGGGTGGTAAGACTCCCATCGCGGGAATCGCGGGGGATCAGCAGTCGGCGCTGTTTGGGCAGGTGTGCACGAAGCCCGGGATGGTGAAGAACACGTATGGTACGGGCTGCTTCATGCTGATGAACACGGGCACGAAACCCATTGCGTCCAAAAACAAGCTGCTGACCACGGTGGCGTGGAGGATCGACGGGCGCACGGAGTATGCGCTGGAGGGGAGCGTTTTCATTGCGGGAGCGGCGATTCAGTGGCTGCGAGATGGGCTGGGCATCATCCGGAAGTCGGCAGATGTGGAGGCGTTGGCTGCGAGTGTGCCTGACACGGGCGGCGTGTATCTGGTGCCTGCGTTTGCGGGGCTAGGCGCTCCGCACTGGGATGCTTATGCGCGCGGCACATTGGTGGGGATGACGCGCGGCACCACGGTGGCGCATATCGCACGAGCTGCGCTGGAGGGGATCGCGCTGCAGGTGATGGATATTTTGAAGGCCATGGAGGCAGATGCGGGGATCAAGCTGAAGGAGCTGCGGGTGGATGGAGGTGCGAGCGTGAACAACCTGCTGATGCAGATGCAGTGCGACCTTCTCGGGGTGCCGGTGGTGCGGCCAAAGGTGAACGAGACGACGGCACTGGGCGCGGCGTGTCTTGCGGGACTTGCCGTGGGGTATTGGAAAAACGTGGCCGACATTGCCAAACATTGGCAGGTGGACCGCAAGTTTAAGCCCACGATGAAGGCGGGAATGCGCAGCCGGATCACGGAAGGCTGGAAACGGGCACTGGGACGTGCGATGGCATGGGAGGAGAAATAATGTGAAACACACCGCATGGATCAATCCGCCCTGTCCGATGCTGCCGGAGGAAAATCGGCACTATGACCATCATGACATCCAGGCGCTACAGCATGACCGCGGGCCGAGGTTTTACGAGGTGGCGCTGCACTATGCGCAGAGCCTTTGGAGAGAGGGATTTCCGGCAAAGAGCATTCTGCTGATCAACCGCGCGCTTTCCCTGCCGCTGGCGGCGGATGAGCCGATCCTGGCGAAATGGCCGCTGCCTTACCTGGCGCTGGTGTGGATCATGCAGCACCGGGTGGAGGGACAGTTTATTGGCAATCCGCGACGGCACTGGCAGCACCTGGCCACTCGGATGGTGGAGCCAAACAAGGAGCTGCGCACCTGGCGGGCCTGGGCGTGCTGGCATCTGGCGCGGCTGATTCTGCCTGAGGCGGAATTTCCCGCAGATCAGCGGCAGATCCGTGAGGAGCAGGTGGTGGAGCCGACACAGGAGGAGATAGCCGCCCATCTGCATCGGCTTTCGCCCGCAAGGGACGAAGAGACCTGGCTGCATGCCGTGAACACGATCCAACAGCAACCGCGCAGTGCGCTGGCGGCGCGTGTGCGGCGGATAGGGCCCGCTGAGCTGCCAGTGGTGCAGCGGCTGGGGCATGAAATCTGGCATGCGTATTACCCGGGCATCATCAGCGAGGCGCAGATCCGCTACATGCTTTCGATCTGGTATCAGCCGGGGGCGATGGCGCATGAGATGCAGGCGCGCGATGTGTGGTATGCGCTGGTGGAGGTGGCAGGGCCGAGGCCGGTGGGATACATCTCCTTTGAGAAGCAGCTGTTTGAGCCCGTGCTTTTCATCAACAAGCTGTATCTGCTGCCCGAGGTGCATGGGCATGGGCTGGGGGTATTTACCCTGCGCTGGGCGGAGGAACGGGCCCGTGAGATGGAGTGCAAGATCGTGCGGCTGCGGGTGAACAAGAAGAATGCCGGCGCTATCCGCTCCTATCTGCGTGCGGGGTTTCGATTCACCGAGGATGTGGTGAGTGACATTGGCAGCGGGTTTGTGATGGATGATTATGTGATGGAGAAGGCGGTGCCTTGAACCGAGATCGTCTTTGACAGCGTCGATCCTGCATTCCATCTCACTCTTGTGATCCCACTCGACCTTTCCCTTTCTGAAGTGCCCGGCCTGCCAGCGCATGCTGCGAGGCTGCTGGGCAAGGAGGGGGTGAAGACGGCGGCGGATGTGGTGTGGCACATGCCCTTCAGGCATGAGGACCGGCGGCAGATGCAGGCGCTGGCGTTTCAGGCGGGACTGCAGCCTGCGTGCCACCATGTGCTGGTGACCAAGACGGGGACCAAGTTCTTTGGTGGTCGGTCGGGCGTGTTTGAGGCGGTGGTGCAGCATGCCACAGGGCTGCTGGGACAGCAGCTGACGCTGAAGTGGTGGAACATGCCCTTCATGAGCCGGGTTCTGGCGGAAGGGCAGGAACTGATCGTCTATGGCGTGATCAAGGATACGAAGGGCCGGCTGAGCATGGCACACCCGGAGTATGAGATCATCAAAGGTGGAGCGGATGATGATGCGGAGCAGATCCACACGGGGCGCATCACACCGGTGTACCGACTGAGAGGCAGCATGACGCAGAAGGCCCTGAGGGTGGCGGTGTGGCATGTGCTGCAGGGGCTGCCGGATGCGTTTGTGGAAGATCTGCTGCCGACGCCAAGCGCGGAGGGGGAGTTTGCCGGGATGTCGCGTGCGAAGGCGCTGAAGGAGGTGCATTTTCCCACGAGCGCGGAGAGTCTGGAGCAGGCGAAGCGCTACCTGGCGCTGGAGGAGTTTTATGGATATCAGCTCCGCGTGGCGCGGAGAAAGAGACAGGTCATCGAGTCAGGCGGGCGCAGGCAGGTCGGAACGGGTGAGCTGCTGAAGGACTTTTTCAACGAGCTGCCCTTCCAGCTGACGGCGGCGCAGATGCGCTGTCTGGAAGAGATCCACAAGGACATGGCGTCGGGGAATCCGATGAACCGGCTGCTGCATGGGGATGTGGGCAGCGGGAAGACGGTGGTGGCGTTTGCGGCGATGCTCCGGGCGGTGGAGTCCGGACGGCAGGCGGTGCTGATGGCACCCACGCAGATTCTGGCGGAGCAGCATGCGCGGAATGCGCGCAAGTGGCTGGAACCGCTGGGGCTGCGGGTGGCGCTGAGGACGGGATCGAAACGGGAGGATGGGGAAGGTTTGGAGCTGATGCGAGGAAAGCGAAGCTCTGACAAAGCGGAGATCGTGATCGGCACGCATGCGCTGCTGCATGATGAGGAGCTGATGCACAACACGGGGATCGTGGTGATCGACGAGCAGCACAAGTTTGGCGTGGCGCAGAGGGCGAAGCTGATCCGCAAGGGGGATACGCCGGATGTGCTAGTGATGACGGCGACACCGATCCCGCGTACGCTGACGCTGACGATTTACGGAGACCTGGAGGTCTCGACGATTGACCAACGGCCGCGCGACGGAGTGAAGATCATCACGAAGGTGAGGCCGAAAACGAAGCTGAAGGAAGCGGCGAAGTTTCTGAGGGAGCAGATCGAGGAGGGGCGGCAGGGATATATTGTGTATGCGCTGATCGACGAGTCGGAGAAGCTGGAAGCTGGCGCGGCGACAAAGGGGCATGAGGAGTGGTCCAAGCTGCTGGCTCCGTGCGAGGTGGGGCTGCTGCATGGGAGGATGAGCGCGGAGGAGAAGGAGGATGTGATGAAGCGCTTCCGGGCCGGGAAGCTGGACGCGCTGGTTTCCACGACGGTGATCGAGGTGGGCATTGATGTGCCGAATGCGACGGTGATGTTCATTCATGACGCGGGGCGTTTTGGGCTGGCACAGCTGCATCAGCTGCGAGGACGCATCGGACGCGGGGCGCATACGAGCTATTGCGTGCTGTTTGTGGATGACAAAGATGAGGAAAACCGGCAGCGGCTGGCGATCATGGAGGAGACGAGCGACGGCTTTCAAATTGCCGAGGAGGATCTGCGGCGGCGCGGGCCGGGGGATGTGCTGGGGAACGCGCAGAGCGGCCAAGCTCCACTGCTGTTTGGGGAGCTGCTGGCGGATACACGGCTGGTGAGGCTGGCGCGGCAACTGGCTGAGCGGACGCTGGATGAAGACCCCCAATTGAGGAGGCCGGCGCTGGCTGCATTCCGGGGCGAGGAAGTCATGGCCGAGAAGGCTCAGGCGATGATGCAGTGAGACGCGGATGTGAGAGGGGATGTGAGGAATGACTTAGCCCGGTATGCTTGACCGCTGAGTGCTTTGCCCGGTCAGTACCGCAGTGACATGCATCCCATCGCTCCCAGTTGCGCCCCTATGGTGCTGGTGGACCAAACCGAACTCGTTCGCAAACGACGGCGGAGTGGGGGGAGGGGCGTTTTGATGACGCTGCGTTCGGCCATATTGCTCACCGCAGCATCAGGCGTGACCGCCTTTGTGCTGTGGCTGAAGAGGGAGACGCCTAATCCGAGCGGGGCCATGGCCATGCGCGAGTCTCCGCTGGTGGAGGCGCGAAGCCTGAAGTCGCCGCTGCAGACGGTTGAGTCATCCGGGCAGGCGTATGGGCTGAGGAAGAGTCATCCAGCCGTCGTGGCATCAACGACACCCGCAAAAGGAGCTGTGCCGCAGGTGCAGACACCTGGAAGGATTAAGCCGACATGGCTGATGGCGGAGCTGCTGCCATCTGAGGAAGGGCAAAATGCCCGGACATCTCCGGCGCAGATCATGGAGCAGCTCAGGCAAAGCCTGCGAAATGCAGGGGCGCGGCAGATGGGGAAGGCGGTGAGGTTTGGAGTGCTGAACCTGGCTGAACTGCTGGCGATGGACTCTAGAACATGGGCTGCAGGGCAGGACACTCCGGTGGCGAGCGAGAACCGTGCCTCGTCCATGCTGCTAACTTTTTACCTGTGCTATCTGGACCGTGCTGGAGATGGCGCTGGCGTGCAGGCCCTGCTGATGGCGATGGAGCAAGGCATGGAGGAGGGGGATGCTGTGAGAGAGTGCATTCTGGTGGGGCGCAGTGTGGCCGATCTGGAAAAAGAGATGGGAATGGCCTTTGCGGCCGCCGGAGTGGAGCTGCAGTTCACCCGAAGAGGTGGGCTGGCCTTCAGGCAGTGAGAAATCATTCATGGGGAGAATCTTTTTGCCCGGGCTGGCATTTGCCCTTTTAATCATGGTGAATTTCCCATGAAAACATCCTGGCCCATCCGCCTCGTGCGTGCGCTTTTCTTTGCGTTCTCGGTTTTCATTGGCATCGCCATTGCCCTGGGGCTGCAGCAGGATGCGTGGGTAGGGGCGGTGAGCGGGGCGGTTTTCATGGGCATGCTGATGGTACTGGACGTGATTCTGGCGCAGTTCACGCTAAGGGATTTTTCCCATGCCACGCTGGGGCTGGCGGTGGGTCTTTTCTGCGCGTGGCTGATCACGCGGATCGGGGTGTTTCAGCTGGCGTATTTTCAAAACCATGAGGAGGGCGTGGCGCTGCAAAACATCGTGGAGATCTGCATCTATGGAACGCTGGCGTTTTTCGGAGTCACCTTTGCGCTGCGCAGTGACCGCGACCAGTTTGCCTTTCTGATCCCATACATCCGCTTCCGCCGTGACGGTTCTGAGGGGGAGCCTGTGCTGCTGGACACGGATGCGGCCATAGATGCCCGGCTGCCCGGTGTTTTCGGCACTGGCTTTTTAAGCGGAGCCGTGGTGGTGCCGCGCTGTGTGCTGGATGAACTGCAACGGCTTTCGGATTCTGCCGAACCAGCGTTAACGCTGCGCGGGAAACGAGGGCTGGAAATGATGGAGAAAATGCGTGCCCGGCCTGAGATGAAGGTTTCCATCCATGAGGACGGCATGGCGGATATGCCTGTGGAGGTGCGGCTGGTGACGCTGGCAAGGGAGCTGAATGCGCGCCTGCTGACCAGTGATGACAATCTGGCAAAAGTGGCGCGCCTGCGGGGCATCACAGTGCTGAGTCTGCGAGAGCTGGCTGCGGCGCTAAATCCCGAGCTGGGAGTGGGAGATGAACTGCGGCTGCCGCTGACCAAACCTGGGAAGGATAAAAACCAGGCAGTGGGCTATCTGCCGGACGGAGCGATGATCGTGGTGAACAACGCGGCCTCCCTGATCGGACAGACGGTGGATGTGGTGGTGTCTGGAACCCTGCCGACGAGCGCCGGGAGGCTGGTGTTTGCGGAACTCAAGCCCGCCGCGTGATCCGCCTGCGCGGGAAGACCGCGAAAGAAAGGGCGAGCATGGCCAGCAAGGCGGAGCCGGGCTCTGGCACTGCGGTGATCGCCATGATCTCCGCAGAGCTGGTGGAAATGCGGGAGGCGTACATGCTGGAAGGATTGTCCACGGGCAGCTGGGGGATGAAGGTCCAGCCGAAGGCATCGGAGCCCTGATACAAACCGCCACGATCTGTCAGTGCGGCATTGAATTCCGAGCCGTCTCCAACGGTGTTGTTGGTGTCGAACATGCCGTCCACGCTGTAGTTTACGCCGGCGAGTTTCCAGATGCCGCCGTCATTGACGAAGACTCCGCCACCGGAATCGCCGTTGGAGAGAGTGGCCTCCTCTGCGGTGCCGCTGGCGCTGAAGGTGGCGGTGAGGAGATTTCCGACAGCACTGGAGTAGATGCTGCTGACGGTGTTGCTGCCCCAGCGAGCGACGCCATCCGGAGAGGTGGCTTCCCAACCCTGCAAGGTGCCGCCGACGATGACATCCGCACCCCTGGGCCCGCCTCTGCCATTGATCTCCATCGTCATGCCCACCTCCGAGGAGCCTGTGTAGAGAGGAGCGTAGGTGGAGAAGGTGCCTTGGATTTTGAAGAGGCGCAGGTCGGTTCCGGAGATGTCCCAGTAGCCGAGGCCGCCATTGGCGGCGGTGTCGATGTTGTAGGTGATGTCCGAACCACCATTGAAAATGCCGCTGGAGGTGAAGGTGGTGCCCTGAGTGCCAATATGCTGTGCGGTGATGAAGTACTGCGGCGCGATCATGGTGCCGAGGTAAGAGCCATAGGTGCCCTCGTACTGCCAGCCTGAATTGGCGAAGGCACCGGTGGGTGCTGTAGTGTTGTGGCCGGGGTCTCCCGTGGCTTCAAAAACGATGGCCTTGCATGGCAGGGTGCAGAAACAAAACGCACCCAAAAGCATGCGCAGCAAGGGCGAGTGCTGAGATGCTGATGTTTTGGGCCGCATGACCATCAAGCACATTCATAGCAAATTCTGGAATTTCCATAAAAGTTTGCTGAACCGCCTTAATTTGGCGGCTTCAAAACGGCGGAAAGCCATTTTTGGGGTGGCATGATACCCGCTGACTAAATATGGGCTCGACACCTATATCATTTTTGTTATGGATGGCGCGCCTGTGACGCAAAAATGAAAAGCAAGTGGTTCAACATGTTAGGTGCATGCATCCTCCCGCCGCTGGTCGGGGTGGGGATGTGCAGCGGCATCATCCATTTGCTGAAGAATCATGAGCTGTTTCGTGTCAATGTGCTGGCGGCACAGCCTGAGACTGGAAAGCTGAGGCATGGACGAGGCGGCGAGCACGGGGCCGAGGTAAGACCTGCCCTGCCTGCTAATGCTGAGTTCAGCCCGGTGAGGCCTGCGCCTGTGACGCCTGGTGCTGACAAGGCAGCTCTCCGGCGCGCTGAAGAGGCTGCAAAAGCAAAGATGATGCCTGCCGTGCCGAAGGCTGAGAAGAAGGACCCAGAAATGGCGGTGGCCAAGAAGACCGAAAATCCCGTGCAGCCTAAAACCATCGTGGTGCAGGCTCCAGTCTGGCGACCCATCGTCGATCCCATCGCAGATCACTGGACCCGGCTGATGCCACGCACGGACGCTCTGCCGCAGGCTTACCAGGCAGTGCTGAATGATGACGCCCAGCATCTGGCAAGACTGATAGCGATGGGCATCTCCCCCCATGAAAAGACATTGGGCGGGGATACGCCGCTGTGTGCAGCGGTGCGCATGGGGCGTGCAGATTGTGTGTATGTCCTGGCACTTTCCGGGGTGGACATGAATCAGCCAGCACATGAAAAGCAGCCGCCTATCGCGCTGGCGTCTCTGCGACGGAATGCCCCGGTGCTGAAAGCACTGCTAGAATTTGGAGCGGACCCCAACACGCGCTTTAACACACCGGTGGCGAAGCAGGTCATCGACCGCTGCACCATCAAGGATCTGCGAAATGCGATGGAGAGCGACCGGGGAATCACCCCACTGATCTGCTGTGCCGCACGCGGTGATGTGGAAGGAGCTGTAACCCTGATGCGTGCAGGGGCCAGGCCAGGGATGGGCACCACACGCTATCACCGCTACCCGATCAACTTTGCCGCTACGCAGGGCTACCTCTTCCTCATGCGCGTGCTTTTAGGTCGCGACCCTGACTCTGAGCCGGACATTCTGGTGACGGTGGATCTTTCCAGCCAGCGCGCCTGGGTGACGAAGCAGGGGCGCATCATCAACCACACGATGGTTTCCACCGGACGTGAGGGCTATGGCACCCCGGCCGGGCGCTACGTGATCACGGACAAGCATACCTCGCATGTATCGACGCTGTATCATGTGAACATGCCGTGGTTCATGCGCCTGAACTGCAGCGCCATCGGTCTGCACAGTGGCTATGTGACTGGGCAGCCAGCCTCGCATGGCTGCATCCGCCTGCCGTATGAAAAGGCGAAGGAATTCTTTACCCAGGTGCGCGTAGGGGACGAGGTGGAGATCGTGTACTAGGGCCGGAGGCCCGTTGACGGTGGTTTACCGTTGTTGACTATTGTTGACAGTTGTTTGCCAAGCCGATGAGCGGCTTTGCCGTAGATCTGAAAAGCAGTGTCAACGGCTTCTGGCTAGAGGGTCTTGAGGAGCTTGTCGTGGATGCCGTCGAAGCCGCCGTTGCTGAAGACGACGATGACATCGCCGGAGCGGGTTTCCTGCTTGAGGCGGCTGACGATGGCGTCGGTGCTGGCATCGAAATAGCAGGGCTTGCCACGGGCGGTGACGGATTCGGCCACCTTGGCGGTGTCCAGGCGCTGGTCTGCGGCTACCTTCTCAGGATTGGCGACGGCGGCGATGACAGAGCCATCGGCTTCGGTGAGGGCGTCGATCAGCTCGTTTTGCAGCACGTTACGGCGGCTGGTGTTGGAGCGCGGCTCGAAGAGGGCCCAGAGGCGGCGTCCGGCGTAGCGCTGGCGCAGGCCGCGCAGGGTCTCGCGGATGGCGGTGGGGTGGTGGCCGAAGTCGTCGATGATGGTGATGCCGTGGGCCTCTCCGCGCTCCTGCTGGCGGCGGCGGATGCCACGGAAACTCTCAAGGCCGGCGCGGATCTTGTCATCGCTCAATCCTGCAAAGCGGGCGGCGCAGACGCACATGGCTGCATTGCGTGCATTGAACTCGCCGACCATGGGGACTTCGAAGGCGACGCCGTTGATAGCAAACTGGGTGCTTTCAGGCGTGGTGCCGGTGATGGTGATGCGGAAGTCACAATCTGTGCCGAGGCCCACGGTCTTGAGCGGGGCGGGGCATTTGGCGCGCAGGCTGAGGCAGTTTGGGTCGTCTCCATTGATAAGCACGAGGCCGTTGCGTGGGACGGTGTTGAGGAAGCGCTGGAAGGAGAGCAGGATTTCATCGAGGTCGCGGAAGATGTCCGCGTGGTCGAACTCGATGTTGTTCACGATGGCGCACTCGGGCAGGTAGTGAAGGAACTTGCTGCGCTTGTCGAAATAAGCGGTGTCGTATTCGTCCCCCTCGATGACGAAGAGGTCGGAGTCCGTGAAGCGGGCGCCGGAGTCGAAATTTTCGGGAACGCCGCCGATCATGAAGCCAGGGTTTTTGCCCGCGTGCTCATAGATCCAGGCGAGCATGGTGGTGGTGGTGGTCTTGCCGTGGGTGCCGCTGATGACGAAGCTGCGTTTGCCCTGAATGACCTCGCGCTTGAGCATCTCTGCCATGGAGACATAAGGAAGCTTTTTCTCCAGCAGGGCCTCGAGCTCGGGATTGCCACGAGAGATGGCGTTGCCGACGACATAGACATCGGCATTGAGGGGAAGGTTTTCCGGCTTGTAGCCTTCGGTGACGGTGATGCCTGCGTTGCGCAGCACGTCGCTCATGGGCGGATAGACCTGGCTGTCTGAGCCGCTGATGGTGTGGCCGAGAGCGCGTAGCGCGACTGCGGTGGAGCCCATTGCGGTGCCGCAGATGCCGATGAGGTGGATGTGCTTGGGAGATGCCATGGAGAAGGGAGGACGTGGTGCAGGCCCACGCGAAGGCGGGCACTAAAGCAGGCCTTTCCGCCCCCTGCTAAAAGAAAGTTCAGGTCTGTGGGAATAATCGCCGGGGCGGGTGCTCACACGCTGCGATGGCCGGAACCACCCGGCCTGCCGGAACTCCAAATAATACAACGCATACCATCACTGCCATGAGCACCAAGCACATCATCGCCGCCGCCGCCTTCACCGGTCTCCTTTCCGGAGCCTACGCCGCCCAGACCACCACCACGCAGAAGGCCGCCAGCCTTGGCGTCTCCATCGAGAAGATGGCAGACAAGGGCCAGCACACCTGCAAGGGACACAACGACTGCAAGGGCCAGGGCGGCTGCAAGTCCGGTGACAACGGCTGCAAGGGCAAGAACTCCTGCAAGGGCAAAGGCGGCTGCAACACCATGCCGAAGAAGCCCTGATCCCCCCAGGCTGAATGGGTGGGGGTGTGCAAGCGTTCGCGTGCTCCCACCCATTCGTCATTCTGAATTCTTCTCACGTTCTTTTTTTCCATGCCTGCCAACCCACACAACGGCCACACTGATCTCGGCATCGGTCTTGGGCTTCGAGTGCCGCACTACAGGCACATCCTGGAGAAGAAACCGGTGTGCGACTGGTTTGAGATCATCTCCGAAAATTTCATGGTCGATGGCGGGCGGCCGCTGGAGATTCTGGACAGCATTCTGGAGCAGTACCGCGTGGTGCAGCATGGGGTGTCGATGTACTTTGGCAATGCCGATCCGCTGAACCGGGAGCATCTGAAAAAACTGAAGCGGCTGGTGAAGCGCACGAATACACCGTGGCTCTCTGATCATCTCTGCTGGGGAAGCTTGGACGGGCGGTGCTCGCACGACCTGCTGCCCATGCCCTACACGATGAGCGTGGCCAGACACACAGCTGAAAAAATACGGCAGGCGCGCGACTTTCTGGAGGTGCCCATCTGCGTGGAGAACGTGAGCAGCTACGCTGAATTCACCCAGAATGAGATGACGGAGTGGGAGTTTCTCAACGAAGTGGTGGAGCGTGCCGACTGCGGCATCCTGCTGGATGTAAACAACATCTATGTGTCGTCGCAAAATCATGGGTTTGATCCTTTTGAGTACCTAAGAGCTGTGCCGCACCATCGCGTGGGGCAGATCCACATTGCCGGGCACACGCGGCTGGACCACGTGATCCTCGACACGCATGATCATCCGGTGCCGGATCCTGTGTGGGAACTTTATGCGGCTGCGATCCAAGCATGCGGCAGGACCGCCACGCTGCTGGAGTGGGACGACAAGATTCCCAGCTTTGACGAGGTCCATGCCGAAGCGCTGAAAGCCAACCTTTATTTGCATGAGCATGCACACGCCGTCTGAGAAGCTACGAACGAATGAAGATCTGCGCCATCTCCAGCGCACGATGGCTGCCGCACTGATGCAGCCGCTGACGAAGCAGGATCGGCTGCGGAAGGGGACGCAGGCGGAGTTCATGGCGCCGAATGACCGTATGAGCGGATTTGAGCGGCTGGAGATCTATGCGCGGCAATATTGGTTTCGGCTGCTGGACTGTCTTTACGATGACTACCCGGCACTACGGGCGTTTTTGGGCGAGCGTCGATTTCATCAGCTCTGCCGGGACTACCTGGCGCAGCATCCCAGCACGTCATGGACTCTGAGGAATCTGGGGAGCGAGCTGTCTGCTTTCATCACAGAGCCCAGGGCGCGAGACATTGCCCGGGTGGAATGGGCGCAGACGCTGGCCTTTGATGAGGCACAGAAAAAGCCGGTGCCTGTGGATGATCTGCTGGGACAGGATCCCGCAACGCTGCGACTGGGGGTGCAGCCCTGTGTGGTGCTGTTGCAGACCGAGCATGCGGTGGATCACTTCATCACGGCTTTGAAAAAAGCAGATGCTGATGTGCGGGGATCCGCCAGCCAGGCTGTGTCGGAAGCACCGGCCCGAGCGGAAGTGGGGAAAGCGCCGAGACTCAGGCGTGAGCGTGTGCATCTGGCGGTGCACCGCCATGACAACCAGCTTTACTTCAAACGGCTGGCTCCCGAGGCCCATGGCCTGCTCTGCGCACTAAGGGATGGTCTGCCGCTGGCCGAGGCCATCGAGGCCGCGCTGGCCGAGGCCGGCGCTGAGACTGACTGGCCAGTGCAGATCCGAGACTGGTTCACCGAATTTTCCCAGCTCGGCTGGTTCGTCAAAAACTCCCCCCGCAAATCATGAAACCCTGGACACTTGCCAACTCTCTTCTCGACCGTGCCGCCAGCTGGCTGCCGAATCCTTTTCTCCTGAGCATCCGCCTCTACTGGGGATGGCAGTTTTTCCAGACGGGGAAAGGCAAGCTGAGCGACATCAGCGCGCCCACGGCCTTTTTCACCGAGCTGGGCATTCCGTTTCCGAAGCTCAACGCCTACCTGGCCGGCGGAACGGAGTGTCTTGGCGGGCTGCTGCTGCTGGCAGGGCTTTTTTCCCGGATGACCTGTGTGCCGCTCATTTTCACCATGCTGGTGGCTTATGGCACGGCGCATCTGGATGTGGTCAAAACGATCTGGTCGGATCCTGACTCCTTTGTGACGGCACCGCCTTTTCTCTTTCTGCTGGCTGCGATGACCGTCTTCATTTTTGGACCGGGCAGGCTTTCTGTGGATGAGCTGCTGCTGCGCCGAAAAAAATTTTGAAAAGCCGGGAATAAACGCCGCGGTGCCGCCTCCTACCTGCATCTCCCGCCCATGAATTCATGGAACTCGCCCTTCAATTCGGCATTGAACTGCCTGCAACCCGCACGATACCTCGCTGCGTGACTGATCCTGTGCCCAGCTTTGAGCAGATCGTGGATGCCCACTATCAGGGGCTCTACCGCTTTGCGCTGAGCATGAGCCGACGCGAGGCGACGGCGCAGGACCTTGTGCAGCAGACCTTTTTGCAATGGGCAAAGAAGGGGCATACCCTCAGAGATGCCTCCAAGGTGAAGACCTGGCTCTTTACCACGATCTACCGTGAGTGGCTGGCCATCGCGCGGCGGGAGAAGAAGTACGAGGAGGTGGAGTTTGAGCCCGAGGTGCATGGTGCCACGCAGAAGGAGGACGATGGCGAAAACCCTCGTGTGGACAGCGCCACGCTGCAGACCGCGCTGGAAGAACTGGAACCGAACTACCGTGCTCCGCTGGTGCTTTTTTATCTCAAAGAGCTATCATACCGCGACATCGCCGAGACGCTGGGCGTGCCCATCGGCACGGTGATGTCCCGACTTTCCCGCGCCAAGGACAGTCTGCGTGCCATTTTGCATCGCCTCGAAAAAAGCACTCCTACCAACATCATCCCCATCACCGCATCGTGAACCGCGAAGAAGCCAGACTCGAACTCGACGCCACGACGCTCCGTCCGCAGGATGCGTCGCCGGAGGCGCGTGCGATGGCGGAGAGCGATCCCGAGCTGGGTGCGTGGCTGGAGAAGCGCACGGCGTTTGATGAACAGGTGGCCGAGGTCTTTGCGGCAACGGTGCCTGCGGGTTTGCGCGAAAGCATTTTGCAAAATGCGCGGAAGCCTGCGCGACGCCCGATGCGATGGATGATTCCCACCCTGGCTGCGGCGGCTGCTGCTATTGCGCTGGGCTGGACGCTGCTGTGGCCGGTGGAAAGCAACATGCCTGGATGGCAGGCAGAGTCTCTTGCCGCAGTGACGAAGGTGGAATATGGCGTGTCCAAGGTGCACCTGTCGCGTGACTTTGAGGCCATCAAAAAGATGCTGGTGGCTGACCAGTCACCTGCGCCTGAGCATCTGCCCGGCAAGGTGGGGGCCATGCCTGTGCTGGCCTGCAAGTGCATCAAGGTGGCCGGGCGCTCGGCCTCGATCATCTGCTTTGAGATTGAGCCCGGGAAGGAAGCCCACCTGGTGGTGATGAACAATGACGGCATGTCCAACGTGCCGCCGCAACTGCAGCCACAGTTTAAGTCGTGCAAGAACTGGAACATGGCCAGCTGGAGCGACGGCAAGCAGAGCTTCATTCTGGCCACGAGGGCGGATGAGGCGGCGCTGAAGAAGCTGTTTGGGCTGGCGTGAGTGCTACAACAAGCTACGCCAGTTTCGTGGGTCTCGCTTTTCGTGAACTACGCCAACCACCCACACTGTTTCTTCAAGAATCCGGTAGATAATTAAATATGGGAATGTCCGCATCAGATAGCGTCGAGTCCGACGCGAAAGCGGCTTGCCGGTGGTCGGATACCGGGACAACCATGATGTGGCGGCTTCAAGGCATTGCAGAAAATGGGCCGAAGCTTTTGCTGAGCGCTCCTGGTAGTAAGAGAAAGCTTCCAGCGACTCTGCGCGAGCAGCATCCGTGAATAGCACCTTCATGCACGCGACATGCCTCTGAGCTCGGTCAAAACATCCGATGCAGAATGCAGTTTCATCTCACCGTGCTCGACTGCATCCACCCGGTCTTCCATCTCGCCAGCAAGTCGAGCTTCCCATGCGGCATCGCATGAGTCGATGATTAGCTCATCCAGCAATGATGCTTGCTCAGTGGCTGGCAATTGCAGAAATGCCTGACGAAGAACAGATGCGGTCATGTGCGATGATAATTCTTCACCAGAAACGAGCAAGAACCAATCTAAGCTACGGGATCTCCTTGAGCCTGAGGTCGGCTTTGCCGATCACGGTGTGGCAGTTCATGCACTGCTGGCGGAGGGAGGAGAAGGCGGCAGTGGAGGCTTTGGCGTCGTGCTTTTGCAGCGCTGTTTTGAGGGCTGCAAAGGGACCGCTTTCCCAGCCGGTAAGGAGGGGGCGGAGGTCCACCTTGCCACCGGGGCTTTTCTGAGTGGGGGCGCTTTGGATGGTTTTGGCCACGCTGGAGTGCATGCGTTCGGCCATTTCAAGAGCGGCGTCCCACTGGCCGGACTGCTGCAGGGTGCGTGTGGCCTGCAGTTTGCTTTGCGCCGCGTGCATGCGGTGCATGTTGATGAAGCTGGCGCATGAGGCCAGGGCGAGCACCGAGGACAGGAGAAAGAAGCGCTTCATAGGCAGGTGAGTGCATGCAATCACCGTCCTTCGAACCTGTCACGTCCTTTTGCGAGAGCCGCGATTTTTCGATCAGCCACGCTTCGCTTAAGCATCCAGAAGCCGCAGTCTGGGTGGATGAACCCAACCCGGCCGGAGCCGAGTTTTTTTTCCGCAGCTTCGATGCGGCGAGCGATTTCATCGGCGGTTTCGATGTGGTTGACCTTGATGTCCACGACGCCGAGGCCGACGCCGATTTTTGGGTCTAAGTCTTTGAGGGCGTCCAGGTCGGTGGCGGGCCTATGGGCGAGCTCGAGAACGAGATGGTCGGCACGCAGGGAATTGAGGAAGGCGATGAGTGCGGCCCATTCTCCTTTTTGGATTGTCTGGCCGCCGTAGTTGCCAAAGCAGAAGTGCACGGCCTTGGTGCCTTTGACGGCGTCGAGCACGCGATTGATGCCAGCGGCGGCGATGGGGGCGTCTGAGGGATTGCCGGGGATGTTGGCCTCATCGACTTGCACGCAGTCGCACTGGAGTTCGGCCGCCTGAGCAGCGAGGGCATCGGCGATGGCCATGTTGAGGGCTGCGAAATCGTGGTAGTGAGTGTCGAGCAGCGTGCGGGCCAGCATGTAGGGGCTGGTGAGGGTGAACTTGAATGCACCTCCGGCCACTCTGGCTGCACGGGCGCAGTCTTCGGGAAGATTCAAAACGCCTTCGGTGATGGGGCCGCGAACCACCGCAGCGGGCTTGCTGCGGAAGGCCATTTCGTTTTTGGTTCGGAATGCGGCGGCGTCCGCACGACCCACGCTGCTGTCGATGCCACCGAGCTTGTGGACGAAGTATTCGATCATCCCGTTGGTGTCGGGATGGTTGACATCAAAGCGGTAGAGCTCGCCATCTGTGGGTAGATCAATGCCGGCCTGGCGCTGGGTGTCGAAGACCACGCGGGTGGCGTCGATGACGGCGGCCTCGCTGGGGAGTGCGCTGAGCCATTCGGGGACAGGATAGGAGCCGACGGTGGTGGTCTGGATGGTAGGCATACGGCAGCCTAGTCAGCATCGTGATGGCATGGAAGCCACGAGTGCCAAAGTCCAAAGGCAGGCAGGCATCTGACAAGCAGGCGGCTACCTGGCGTTCTTGGGGCCTTTGCCGCGCACGCTCATCTTGAATGGAACACCAGGGGCGTCCCATTCGTCGCGGATGACTTTCTCCAGATAGCGCATGTAGCTTTCGGTGAGCTTGGAGGCGCGGTTGGCGAAGAGTACGAAGTGCGGGACGGGGATGGCGAAGCCTTCGGCTTCATTCACCTGAGTGGCGTAGAGGAGCTTGAAGCTGTGGGTGCTTCGGCCGAGAGCGCCGGGAGTGTTTTCGATGGCGTTGGCCAGCAGGCGGTTGAGAGCACCGGTGCTGATGCGGTTCTGAGCGCCGTTGCGCACTTTTTCGATCTGCACGAAGAGCTTGCCGATATGGTCCTTGTTCTTGGCGGAGATGGCCACGAGCGGGGCGTAGTTGAGGAAGAAGAACTCGCGGCGCATGATCTCGTCCAGATGCTCGATGCGGTCTTTCTGTTTGGCGTCCGGGTGGAAAAGGTCCCACTTGTTCATGACGAGGATGCAGGGCTTGCGCTCTTCAAGGATGATCTGGGCGATCTTGCGGTCCTGCATCTTGGCTCCGGCGGCACAGTCGATGACGAGGAGGCAGAGGTCGGCGCGCTTGATGCTCTGGAGGCTGCGGTCCACGCTGGAGATCTCGACGACGGTGTCGAGATTGGAGCGGCGGCGGATGCCTGCGGTGTCAATGAGCTGGTAGTGCTTGCCGTTGTAGGTGGCCTTGATGTCGAGGGCATCGCGGGTGGTGCCGGCGACGTCGCTGACAATGGCACGATCCTGGCCGAGGATGGCGTTTACCAACGAGGATTTGCCGGCATTGGGGCGGCCGACGATGGCGAGCTTGAGCGGTCGGGAGTTCTGGCGGGCGATGGCCTCCTCGGTTTCGGTGGTTTCCTTGAGATCGAGACGGGTGGAGATGAGGGACACCAGATCATCGATGCCGAGACCGTGCGCGGCGCTGACCTCGACGGTGTCTGCGAAACCGAAGCGGGCGAATTCACCGGCATTGAGCTTGCGCTTGGGGGAGTCGGCCTTGTTGCAGACGAGGATGACGGGCTTGTTGGTGCGGCGCAGCTCGCGGGCGAGGCTCTGGTCGATGGTGGTGATACCATCGACGACGTCCACGACGAAGAGGAGCAGGTCGGCCACATCGAGGGCGATGGAGGCCTCCGTCTGGACCTGGTCTGTGAGGACGTCGTCCGTACTGGCGCCGATGCCGCCGGTGTCCATGATCTCAAACCAAGCCGGGCCGCGGCGGCACTGCGCAACGATGCGGTCCCGAGTCACACCGGCCTGGTCGTGGACGATGGAGATGGTTTTGCCGGCAAGGCGGTTGAAGAGCGCGGACTTGCCCACATTGGGGCGTCCGACGATGGCGACGGTTTTGAGCATTGCTCAAGGAGCACGGTGAGACCCCCGCGTCAATCGTGACCCGCAGACTGGAGCTGGCGGTAGCCGTCCACCAGATTGATGATTCCAGAGAGGGCAGTGAAGGAACCCGCGAAGAGAGTAGGCCAGATGAGCCATTCAGGCTTGAGATCGAGGAGGATCCACAGAATGGCGGCCATCTGGGCAAAAGTGGCGGTTTTGCCGGTCCAGTGGGTGTGGATCTGCACCTTTCCGGCAAAGTGGTCGATGATGAAGGCACCGCCGATGGAGAGGAGATCGCGCCCGATGACGAGGATGGGGAACCAGAGGGGGAAATGCTGCCGCCAGGCGGTGAAGCTGAGCAGGATGATGGCGGCGAGCATGAGAAGCTTGTCCGCGAGGGGGTCCATGATGGCCCCGAAGCGGGTGCGCTGATTGAACCGGCGGGCGATCCAGCCATCCAAGGCGTCGCTGATGGAGGCGATACCAAAGACCGCCGCAGCCCAGCGGCGCAGGGCCTCATCCGGGTGTTCGCTGCGGGCGCTGTCGCCGTAGTAGATGACCAGCCCGATGAAGACGGGGATCAGCAGGATGCGGAAGACGGTGATCTGATTGGCGAGGTTCACTCTTCCTCAGTGTAAAGTTTCGGGGCTAAAGTTCAAAGTTTGAATCACACGGCTTGAAACTTTAAAGCGGGAACTCAAGACTGGAGCATGCAGCGAATCGAGCCTGTGGACCTCTTAAATGCCTACTGCGAGGGCGCCTTCCCGATGGGGGAGGAGGACGGGTCCATCTCATGGTACAGGCCCAAGATGCGGGGGATCCTGCCTGTGGCGGATTTTCATGTGCCCAAAAGGTTTGAGCGCTACCTGAAGCAGCACCCCTTTGAGGTGCGGTGGAACACGGCCTTTGGCGATGTGATCCGCGGATGTGCGGACCGTGAGAGCACGTGGATCACGGACACCATCATGGATACTTACGAGGAGCTGCACCGGCTGGGGTTTGCCCATAGCGCGGAGGTCTGGCGGGATGGCAAGCTGCGTGGCGGGGTGTATGGCGTGAGCATCGGGGGGGCGTTTTTTGGGGAGTCGATGTTCAGCCGCGAGCCGCAGGCGTCCAAGGTGGCGCTGACCTACCTGCAACGACGTCTGCACGAACGTGGATTCCTGCTGCATGACACGCAGTGGACCACACCACATCTGGCGATGTTTGGCGGGCATGAGATCCCCTGTGTGCAGTATCTGGAGATGCTGCAGCGGGCGATCCTGCGGAAAGTGACTTTTATGTGAGGCTGAGGATCAGCTCTCGAAATACGTGTAGCCGCGCAGGCCGGCCTCGAAGCGCTCCATGATCTCGCGGCGTTCCGTGGCGGTGATGCGCTTGGAGATGACGGCGCTTTCGGCGAGGTTGCGGAAGCGGGTGAGCATGTCTTTGGGATCATACTCCACGTAGGTGAGCACCTCGGAGACGCTGTCTCCTTCGAGCTCGCGGCTGTATTTCACCTTGCCGTTTTCCACGCGGACGCTGACGACATTGGTGTCGCCGAGGAGATTGTGAAGATCGCCGAGGGTTTCCTGATAGGCACCGACAAGGAAGATGCCGAGCATGTACTCGTGGCCCTTCTCGATCTGCGGATCGTGGAGCGGCAGAGTGGGATTGATGCCGCTGGAGTGGGCGAATTTGTCGATTTTGCCGTCGCTGTCGCAGGTGATGTCTGAGAGCACGGCGTTGCGGGTGGGCTTCTCCTTCAGGCGGTGGATCGGCATGACCGGGAAGATCTGGTCGATGGCCCAAAGGTCAGGCAGGCTCTGGAAGACGCTGAAGTTGCCGTAGTAGAAATCGGTCATGACGGTGTCCAGACGGTCCATCTGGCTGCCATCATGGCCGCAGCTTTCGAGCATCTTGGACACCCAGGTGAGGATGTCCCAGTAGAGCTCTTCGCCATGGGCGCGTTCGCGGAGGTTGACCTTGCCGTAGTTGAACTCGCTGCGGAGCTTGTCGCGATAGTAGATGGCGTCGTTGTAGATCTCCTGGAGGCGGTCTCGGGAGGTCTTGGTGGCATGCTTTTCAGCATCGATGCGGAGTTCGTAAAGATTGCGCAGGAGGGGCGGGGCGTCCTTGTCGAGCTCGAGTTCAGCGACGCTCTTGCGAGGCTCGAAGCGGTTGATGTCGAGGATGTTGATGATGAGGACGGAGTAATAGGCCACGATGGCGCGGCCGGACTCGGTGATGAGGTCGGGGTGGGGAACACCGGCCTCAGCCGTCACTTCGGTGATGGCCTCGATGATGTCGGCGCAGTATTCCTTGGTGCCGTAGTTGCTGCTGGCCTCGGTGGCGCCTTTGAGACCATCGTAACTGATGGCGAGACCACCGCCGAGATCGAGGATGCCCATGCGCGCGCCTTCCTGGACGAGACCGACGTAAACGCGCGTGGCCTCGGTGACGGCCTGACGGATGGCGCGGATGTTCGGGATCTGAGAGCCCTGGTGGTAGTGCAGCATGCGCAGACAGTCGAGCATGCCCTTATCCCGCAGATGATCCACCACGTGCATGAGCTGGGAGATGTTCAGGCCGAAGACGCTGGCGTCGCCGCCGGAGCCGCTCCAGTGGCCGGCGCTTTCAGCGCTGAGGCGGAAGCGGACGCCGAGGGTGGGGCGGATGCCCATCTTTTCCGAGCGCTCGAGGATGAGGTCGAGCTCGGTGGGCATTTCGAGCACGAGGATGACCTGCAGGCCCATTTTCTGCGCGTTGAGCGCGAGGTCGATGAACTCCTCGTCCTTGTAGCCATTGCAGACGATGTAGGCTTCAGGATCGTGCATGTAGCTGAGAGCGGCGATGAGCTCGGGCTTGCTACCGGCTTCGAGGCCGTAGTGGTACTTGCGGCCATAGCGGGTGATCTCCTCAATCACTTCCTGCTGCTGGTTCACCTTGATGGGGTAAACGCCGCGATAGACGCCTTGATATTTTCCTTCTTTGATGGCGGAGGCGAAGCCTTCGTTTAGCTCATCGATGCGGCCACGAAGCAGGTCACCAAAGCGAATGAGCAGGGGGAGCTGGGTGCCGCGCTCGCGCAAACCTTTGACGATGGAGGCCAGGGAGACTGGCTTGATTTTCTTGCCATCCTTGAGATTGACGACGACCTCGCCCGTTTTGGAGATGTCGAAATACTCATGACCCCATTCGCGGATGCCATAAAGCTCGGCGCTGTCTTCGGTGGTCCATGCTGGGGTTTTCATTTTTCGTAAGCTGGGCTGGGGGGTGGGAATGGAGGGGCCGCGATTATGGGGGCAAATTTGGAAATGCAAAGCGACATCTCGGTCAGGCGGACCGGGGGAGGGGCTGAGGGGCCGGGAGGGTGCGGTTCCGGCGGACGAAGGGGAGGTAGAGGACGGAGTAAAAGACCAGCCCTACCAGCATGGTGCTCAGATTGTACCACGGCCAGGGGCCGAGTTTGTCAAAAAGGCTGGCGTGGACCGGCTTGGCGCACTGGAAGGCGTAGTTGGTGCCTAGGACGAGATTGACCACGGCGACCAAGGCGTACCAAGCCAGTGAGAAGAGCATGACGCGGGGCACGGCCCAGGGACGAGGGCGGATTTTCATGGCGCTGACGACGTAAAATGCCGCGATTGGCACCCCGCTGTGAATGACGAAAAACATGAAAAAACGCGGGTCTGGGAACTCATAGATCAGCGCCGGCGTGAGCAGACCCTGGAGGGTGCCTGCGATGCCGAAGAAGTAAACGATCTCACAGTAGAAGGGACGGCGGGTCCAGAGGGCCATGCCGCCTGCGAGGGTTGCGATGTCGCAGTACTGAAGCGGGAGGCCTGTCTGGGCATTGAGAGAGCCGTAGAGGGCATTGATGACGAGACTGACCGGGTAGAGGCCCAGCAGCGCGCCGCCCAACAGGCGCTGTGAGAGGTGCGCCCAGCGAGTGCGTGCCAGCAGAAGCATGACGACAAAGAGCACCAGAGTGATGACCAGCACCGCCTTGTGAGAAGGGCCGTAGGGTTGAAAGGCTGTCGGCATGGGCGGCACCATACGCAGATGTTGCGGAAGTCAGTCGGTTTGTGGCAAGCTTGGAGAATGCTGAAAGCAAGAAGACACACGACCTCTCGAAACTTGAACCAGCTCGGCGGCGGTTGCGCCGTGCTCTTTGGGCTGCCGTTTATCCTGATCGGCCTGGCCGTGGGGCTTTACCTCTATCTACCAGTGATGAACTCCTGGTGGTCGGCGCGCGGATGGGAAGAGGTGCCGTGCCGGATCGAGTCTGCAGAGCTCAAGACATCGCGGGGCAGTGAAGGGGACGCGACATACCAGGTGGAGGCCAGCTATCACTATGAATTCGACCGGCGCAGCTATCATGGCGACAAGGTGAGTTTTTCCGGTGGTTCAGATAACATAGGGGATTTTCAGCAGCAGGTGTTCAAAAGACTCCGGGAATGCAAAGATCAAAATCTTCCGTTTCGCTGCTTTGTGAATCCTTCCAGGCCGGAACAGGCTGTGCTGTTTCGAGATCTGCGCTGGGGACTGGCGCTGATGATGTCCATTTTTCCCACCGTATTCCCATTGGCGGGATTTTTAGTGTCGGTGGGCGGATGGCTGCAGGCGCGAAAAGCTCGTATCAACTACCGGCTGTCCGTGCAGAATCCTGACAAGCCCTGGCTGTGGAAGCAGGAGTGGGCAGGAGGCGTGGTGCGTGGTTCCTATGACGGTCTGCCATTCACCCTAGGGGGTGGCTGCTGGATTATGGTGGTGCAACTGCCACTGGCGCTGGCCGTGGTGCTGGGAGGCGAGCTGGCAAAATCCACCCTAGCCTTGCTGGCGCTGCTGCCATCTGCGTTGGCCCTGATTCTACTGAGGTTCGCATGGCTTCGGATCAAAGTGCGAATGGTTTTTGGGCGCCCGTCTTTGCGACTCGGCAGCCTTCCGGTGAGGCCTGGCGCTGTGATGGCAGGCGAGCTGCTTTTTGAACGCAGTCTTTCTCCCGTGAGCGCGATCTCCGTGCGTGTGATGTGCCAGCGGCACATCACACGCGTAAGTGGCGACTCAAACAACACGGCCAAAGAAACGATCTGGGAGTGCACCAAGATGCTGTCTGCTGCGGAAGCAAGGCGGGAAGTGGGCGGCGGTTTTGCGCTGCCACTGCGCATTGATATTCCGAAGGGATTACCGTGTTCTGAACAGGGCGAAACCAGCATCGTCATGACCGAGGGGGAGCGGCATGTGTGGACGATGGAGGTCGGGAGCTCGAATGGAAGCAAGCTTGCCATGCTGCTGCTGCCGGTGTTTGCATCTCACAATGAGGTGCAGTCGGATGAGGCGGTGGCGGAAGCTCCCGTGGAAACGGTGACGCTGAGCCTGGAAGATCTGATGTCGAGACTCAAGGCGCGTGGAATCCAGTCTGGTTTTGATCAAGCCGGCCTGCCTCTCTTTATCGACTGTTCACAGGCGCGGAACAGGTCGACGGGGCTGTTTTTGCTTTTTTTTGGGAGTGTCTGGATGACGGCATTTTTGGTCATGAATGCCAATGGTGCGCCTCTCATTTTCCGGCTATTCTGGGGAATCACCTCACCGCTCATCCTGGGGGGAGCCTTGTGGTCATTGCTCCACAGGAGGCGTATTGAGTTCGATGCAGGCAGGCTGAACATCCTGAACAGCTTCGGGCCTTTTTATTCATGGAGGGAAAACTTTGAACCTCGACATATCACTGGTTTTGTTTACGACACCCATTTGCAGTCGGGCAGCCGGTTTTACTATCGCGTGAGGGCTGAGACCATTTTTGGTCAAAAAAAGACATTGGCAGACGGCATCACGGAATCCCTCACGGCCGAGACCCTCGTCCGGCATTTGGAGCAGTGGAGAAAACGTGGGTGATATGCGGAGGCTGGTGATGCTGCCGGCCTAGCCTCCATCCCGAAGGGCCACGGCTGGGTCGACGCGAGCTGCAAACCAGGAGGGGACCAGAGCGGCCATGAGGCAGAGGGCCACAGCGGTGGAGCAGATGGTCAGCAGGTCGGTGATGTCTGTGTGGGCGGGAATGCTGGAGAGGAAATAGATGTCTTGCGGGAAGATGTCGCGGCCGGTGAGGTTGGCGATCTGGTCGCGCAGCCAGTTGCGGATGCCGAGGAAGAAGAAGCCGCCGGCCAGGCCCGCCACGACGCCTACGAGGGCGACAATGCCTGCCTGGGAAACGAAGATGGCGATGATCTGCCAGGCACGGGTGCCGAGGGCGGTGAGAATGCCGATCTCCCGGCGTTTTTTCACAGTGACGGTGATGGTGGTGTTCATCACGCAGATGGCTGCGACGAGCATGATGAAGAGAAGGAGAAACCACATCATGGTGCGCTGGTTTTCGACAGATTCGAGCATCATGCCGTGCTCCTGCACCCAGGTGCGGTAGCCCCAGCCGTAGGGAACAGCGCCAGACTGGTAAACTTTGTCCATGATGCGTTCTGCGTTGTCGGGATCTTTGAGCTCCAGTTCGATGCCGCTGACCCTGCTTTCGAGATTGAAAAACTCCTGGGCGACGTGGAGCGGTACATAGCCGCGCTGCCCGGCGGTATCGGCGCGCAGGGTGGCGACGAGAGTGAGGTCTTTGGAAAGCACGGTGACGTTGTCGAGAGCCTCAGCGCGTTTCTTCTCCTCGGCGTCCTCAGGGATTTCGCGAACCTTGGTGATGAACTGGTTCACGCTGTCTGCCGCATGAACGACGAGGGTGTCTCCTACCTTGGCCCCGAGCTCGCGGGCAAATTTGTCACTGAGGATGAGGGAGTCGCCCTTGAGGTCGAAACGACCTTCCTTGATGTGCTTGGAGAGCTTGTTGAGAAGAGCGTTGTCTTTTTCGTCTGTGAGGCCGATGACGCTTACTCCTTGGAGGCTGCCAGCGTTTTCCACGACAACGACACCTTCTCCGACTGGTACGGCGGATTCGACTTCGGGAAGCTGGGCCAGGGCTTTACGCAGCTCTCTCCAGTCCACAGATTTGGGGCCGTCGGGCGCTCCTTCACGATTGCTGACCGGCTGCACCATGACGTGCGGCTCAAAGCCAATGAGCATCTGACGAAACTCGCGCTGCCAGCCGCTGAAAACGGACATGACAAACACCAGCACGCCGACACCGAGCATGACGCCAAGCATGGAAATTACGGTAATGACCGAGATGAACGAACGCGTGGGCCGCAGGTAACGCAGGGCGAGAAAGAGGGGGGCGTTGGTCATGGGGACGGAGAAAATGACGAATGAGTAAATCCGAATGACTAACAGCAGCTCAATGAGGGGAGATCACCGTAAGTTCCAGGTTTGTTCATGTTTAATCGCGGAGCGCGACAGCGGGGTCGACACGAGCGGCGAGCCAGGCGGGGGGCAGGGCGGCGAGGAGGCAGAGGGTGATGGAACCGAGACAGGTGACGGCAATGAACCAGGGCTCGATCTGAGCGGGAATGGTGGCAAGGAACATGCCAGAGTCCGCATTCGTGCTGCCACCGCTGAGTACTGCAATGCCCATGCGGATGTCGTCACGGAATCGGAGCACGAGGCCGCTCAAGACCAGCCCGAGCAGGGTGCCAAGGGTGCCGACAAAGGCGGCCTGGGAGACGAAAATTCCAATGATCTGGCCCTGGCGTGAACCCAATGCGGTGAGAACGCCGATTTCCCGCCGCTTCTGCGTGGTGACGGTGATGGTGGTGTTCATGACGGAAAAGGCAGCAACAACAGCGATGATGAGCAGCACGATCCACATCATGACACGCTCGTTGCTCATGGCGGCGAGGCGTGCATCGCCAGCGTCGGTCCACAAAGAAGCGCTCCATCCGGCAGGGATCAAACCGGCGGCGGTGAAGCGTGTGATCACGTCCTTCACTTCATCAGGCCGCTTGAGTTCGATAAGAACACCGCTGACCTGGTCTCCGAAGCCAAAAATCTGCTGTGCCGTTTCGAGTGTGACATAGCCATAAGCGCCAGCGGATTCTGTCCGGGTGGTGCCTTGCACTGAGATCTCCTTGGGATGCAGTTTGATCTGCTCATACGCGGCGTGGCGTTTGGTCTCGTCCTGCTCATCCGAGGCGATGCGGAAACGTTTGACTGCGCTGGTCACATTGCTGGAGGCATAGACACTGATGCGGTCGCCTGGGTGGGCATTGAGCTGTCCTGCCACGTAGTCTGCACAGACGAGGCCACCGGGGGTGAGGTCCAGAGAGCCTTCCAGCTTGTGCCTGGAGATTTTGGCCATGTAAAACTTGGCGCCGTCTTGAGGCAGGCCGAGCACGTCCATACCGGACTGCATGCCGTCGTGCTCGGCATACATGACGCTGCTGATGTAGCTGCTGGCGGCGAGCACTTCCGGCTGAGCGCGCACTTTGGCGAGGATCTCGGCGGTGGATCTGGCGTCGGCAGGTTTTTTATCCTGCGGGTGCAGGAGGATGTGCGGCTCGGAGCCGATGAGCACTTTGCGGAACTCGCCCTCAAAGCCTTTCATGACGGAGCTGACCACGATCATCATGAGGACACCGACAGCGACGCCGAGAATGGAGATGATGGTGATGACAGAGACAAACGAACGCCTGGCGCGCAGGTAGCGGCGGGCGAGGAAGAGGGTGGCGTTCGAGAGCATGCGAGGCGGCAACAAAGCGATGCCGGGGCTATTTCGCAACTGCCGTAATGCCAAAGAGTGGGAGCGATTTCTGCACAGACTGGTAAACGCCCCAGCCGAGCGGCACGGCGATCCACGTCCAGGCGATGAAGAGGGTGAGGGCTTTCATGGCAGATCAGGTTTTGGGGCTTTCGGGCAGGTGGTATTTGGGATTGACCGGACGGACGAGGAGATTGGAGATGAGGCCGATGGCGAGGAGTCCGACCATGAGGTGGAAAATGGAATTGTAGGCCTGCTCTGGCGGCATGGTTTTCTTGTTGGCCACGGAGAGGCGGTCCATGAGCTGCGGGCCGATGATGGCGGCCATGGACCAGGCGGTGATGAGGCGGCCGTGGATGGCCCCGACCTGATAGCTGCCGAAGAGATCGCGCAGATAGGCGGGGATGGTGGCAAAGCCACCGCCATACATCGTGAGGATGAGACCGGTGGCGATGACGAAGAGAGTCACACTGCCTCGGCCCTGGATGGCGGGTACGCTGGCATAGAGGGCGGCACCGAGAATGAAGTAGATGCAGTAGATGGCTTTGCGCCCGGTGAGGTCGGACATGGAGGACCAGAAGAACCTGCCACCCAGATTGCAGAGGGAGAGAAGGCCGACGTACCCCGCCGCAGCTGCTGGGGTGACTTTGAACATGTCTTGAATCATGGGGGAGGCCTGGCCGAGGATGCCGATACCGGCGCTCACGTTCATGCAGAGCACGACCCAGAGCAGCCAGAACTGAGGTGTCTTCCAGGCGGTATCCACGGAGACGCTGGCGGTGGTGACGAGCTTGGAAACATGCTGCTGAGGGACCCAGCCAGCAGGCTGCCAGCCGTCCGGTGGCACCCGCACGATCAGTGCGCCAAAGGACATGGATATGGCATACAGACCGGCCATCACCATGAGGGCCTCACCGGCACCGACGGAGGTGGGGCTGGCGAAGCGCTTCATCAGCTCCTCGGCCAGCGGGCCACCGATGAGCGCGCCGCCGCCAAAGCCCATGATGGCCATGCCCGTGGCCATGCCGGGGCGGTCTGGGAACCATTTCATCAACGTGGAAACTGGAGCGATGTAGCCGAGGCCCAGGCCTATGCCACCGATCAAGCCGTAGCCTGCATACAGCAGCCAGAGCTGGTGCCAGCGCACTGCCAGGGAGGTGAGCACCAGCCCGCTGCAAAAGCAGAGCATGCTGGCGAGCATGGTTTTACGCGGGCCGCTGCGCTCCACCCATTTGCCAAAAAACGCGGCGGAAAGACCGAGCAGGGCGAGTGCGATGGAATAGGCCACGCCGACATCGGCCTCGCTCCAGTCGCCCGTGACAGGGGCAGAAATGCCGAGAGCTCGGGCGAGCGGCTTTTTAAAAACGCTGAAGCCGTACACCTGCCCTATGCACATGTGAACAGCGATGGCGGCCGGAGGGACAAGCCAGCGATTGAAGCCGGGACTGGCGACAGTGGCTGCACGGGAGAGGAAGCTCATGGCTGGAGGTCGGTGGGAGGGCGTGAACCATTTTTTAGCCGTTTTGTCTCTGTGCAGACAAGCAAAGATTAATGGACGACAAGAAAGGAGCAGTCTCGGACGTTTCGACTCCTGCCCGGTGATTCCCATCGGGCTCAACATACTAACCAAGAAAACACGATGAAAACACTGTTCACCATCTGCGCTCTCTCCTTTGCCTCAGCCGCCATGGCTGCTGACAAATGCCCAATCAGCGGCAAGCCTGCTGATTCCAGCATCACCAGCACAGGAAAGGACGGCAAGACCGTCGCCTTCTGCTGCGAGAAGTGCAAAGCCAAGTTCGACGCCAAGAACAAGTAACCAGCCTGCACAGGCCTCCCCTGTGTATGCAGAAGCGGAACCAGGAGACTGGTTCCGCTTTTTTTGTTTCAGCGCCTGCGGCCTTCGACCTTGTTCTCGTAGGCTGTGAGCACGAAATCCCTGTCTCGGGCGCGCAGGAGGGCATCTTCAAGAGAGATGAAGCCGTAGGTGGCCAGATGACTGACGCTGTCGTCAATGGTGTGCATGCCTTCATTGGCGCCGATCTGGATCAGGCTGGGGAGCTGCTGCAGCCTGCGGGAGCGGATGCAGGAGGCGATGCCCTGATTGTTGACCATGATTTCCGAGGCCATCACCCGTCCATCCTGATCAAGGCGAGGCATCAAACTCTGACAGATCACGCCCTGGAGGCAGTTGGCCAGCTGAGAGGCGACGAAGTCCTGCTGATCCTCGGGGAAGGCATCCATCATGCGCAAGATGGTGGAGGGAGCGTCCTGCGTGTGGAGGGTGCTGATGACGAGGTGGCCGGTTTCGGCAGCGGTGAGGGCGGTGCGGATGGTCTCAAGGTCGCGCAGCTCGCTGATGATGATGACATTGGCATCCTGACGCAGAGCGCTGCGCAGAGCCTGGGCGAAGCCGTGGGTGTCCGTGCCCACCTGACGCTGACGCACGATGCTGCGGGAATGCTTGAAGACGTACTCTATCGGATCCTCGATGCTGATGATGCTGGCCTGTCGCTCGCGAGCGATGTGCTGCGTCATCGAGCTGAGGGTGGTGGTCTTGCCCGAGTTGCTGGTGCCGGTGACGAGGATCAAGCCGTTGCGCAATGTGCAGAGGCTTTCGACTGTCGGGCCATGGCCAAGGTCCCGGAGCTCTGGAATCTGGTCGGGGATGAAGCGATAGGATGCCTCGATCTGACCAAAGACGTAGCAGGCATTGCCACGGAAGCGTCCGAGGCTTTCCACCTGAATGGCAAAATCCAGCTCCCAATCCTGCTCCAGGGCGGCGCGCTGGGTTTCCTTCAAAGCGCCAAAGACGAGATCCCGAACATCATTGACGCCGAGAACCACGCTGGAGAGCGGCTGGAGCTTGCCGTAGATACGGCCCATGGGCGGGGCACCAACGCTGAGATGTAGGTCAGAGCCACCCCGGGTGGTGACCATGGAAAGATATTCGATGAGATCGTGGTCGTGCATATCAGGGGGCGGGGTAAATCATGAGATGCCGCGGACGGCACGGCGGAATTCGGCTTCGTTGCCCACGGCAGCAGCCGCTTCGGCTTCTGAGATGATGCCTGCCTGATAAGCGGCCACGGCTGAGTGCATGAAGGTGCGGGTGTTTGGGTCGCTGCCGCGGTTCATGTAGTCATTGACGTTTGCGAGAGTGCGCTTGGAAATCCAGTCACGAATGGCGCCGCCGTTTTCCATGTATTCCGGAAGCAGGATGAGCTTGCCTTGGACATTGGGAACAAGCTTCTGGCACAAGACTCCAATCATCTGGTGGGCGAGCATGTGCAGGCCCATGCTGAGCTGCTCCGCCGGGAAGAGGTTCACGAAACGCTCCATGGTTTCGGACACGTTGGCGGAATGCAGGGAGGCGAGGACGAGGTGACCGGTTTCGCAGGCCTGGAGTGCGGTGAGAGCCGTTTCGAGGTCGCGGATTTCTCCGACAAAGATGACGTCTGGTGCCTGGCGCATGGCGCTGCGCAGCCCACGAGCAAAGCTGGGGGTGTCTCGCCCGACCTCGCGCTGGGTGAAGAGGCAGCGGTTGTTGGTGAAAACGTACTCCACGGGGTCCTCAATGGTGACGACATGGCGGGCGATGTTTTCATTCATCCACTGCAGCAGCGCGGCCAGTGTGGTGGATTTTCCCTGTCCGGTGGCACCGGTGACCAGGATGAGGCCGTTTTGCTTCTGCGCCCAGCGCTGCAGCAGCCAGTCGGGCGCACCTAGGGAATGAAGAGGAGGAATGTCTGTGCGGATGCGGCGCAGAACGGCGGCCATGCGGCCAAGGACTTTGTGGAGATTGACACGAAAGCGGACGTGGCTTCGTGAGATGAGGCCGGAGTCGCGGTCTGTGTCTGTGAGGGTGTCTCCACCACAGGCCTGCCAAAGGCCGGCCATCTGGGGCAGCAGAATGGGGTCATCTCCAAAGATCATGAGCTGCTCGGCGATCTTCATGCGAGGCACCTCCCCCTCCTGCAAAAAAATGTCGCTGGCCTGATGGTCTTCAGCGGCCTGGAGGATGTCGTCGATCGTGATAGCCATGATTGTTGAGTAAAAGCTAGCGGGCGCAGCCCGTGTGCTCAAGCCTGCTCTGGAGCTTTTGTTACCGGAAAACCGCCTAGCTCTCCGTGGACTGCAGAAGCTGGTCGCAGTACCAAAGCATGCGTGGCAGGTGGAAGGGGCCCTTCCACATGTTTCCCTTCAACCGCACGGAGGGTGAGCCATCGCGGTGGAGGTAGCCAAACCACTCTCCGTGTTCAGGATCCGGGAAGTGGGCAAAGCTCCAGTCGTGCACCTGCTGGTGCCACTGTGCGTATTTCTGATCTCCGGTGATTTGCCAGGCGAGGTGAGTGGCGATGACGGCCTCATTGTGAGGCCACCAGAACTTCATGTCGTGCCAGTATTCCTGGACTGGTTTGTCAAAGACATCGCGGAAGTAGAAGATGCCACCATGCTCGGGATCCCAGCCGCGTCGCCACATGCAATCGAGTATCTGAAGGCCCAGCCGGATATAGCTTTTCTCGCCACGCCAGCGGCCCTCGTGCAGGATGAACCAGGCGCATTCGAGAGCATGGCCGGGATTCAGCGTGCGGCCATCGAAGTGGTCCATGATGGCGCCGTCTGGTGCCACGACCTCCATGAGCGCGCCGAGGTCTGGTTTGAAGAAGAACTGCTGAATCTCCAAAATGAAACGGTCTGCCCACTCGGAGCAGCTATGGCCAGAGATTTTGATGTCGCCAAGATTGACCCTGAGCTCCTGCGCTGTGGCGATACCGATCATCAGCGCGCCGATGCCCATGGTGGGGCGTGTGTTGGGCTCGATTTTGGGCAGCATCATGCCCTTCTCGAAGGAGTACTTCAAGTAGGTGGCAAAGTCCCGCTTTGCGCGCTCGGCGTAGCTTTCATCTCCGGTGGCCTTGGCGTAGGCGGCATGAGCGATGGCGGCAAAGGCCTCACTGAAAACATAGCGCCGCATGCGCAGCGGCCTGCCCTCACGGGTGACGGTGAAGAAGAGTTTGCCGTCGGTGGAGTAGCCATGCTTTTCGAGAAATGCGAGGCAGGAGCCGGCGGCATCGATCCAGTCGCGGCGTTTCTCCACGGTATTGTAGAGCGTGGATAGCATCCATGCAGCGCGCCCTTGGAACCAGATGCTCTTGTCTGTGTCCAGGATGGAGCCGTCGCGATCCAGAGAGGTGATGATGCCGTCATGTTCGCGGTCCATGCCGTGCTGCATCCAGAATGGCATGACATCCTGCAGCAGGGTACGGTGGTAGAACTCCTTCAGCGTCTGGCGGTGGGCGGGATCGGCTAGAGTGCGGGTCATGCCGCCCACTCTGGCGGCTCTGCGGAAAAGGTCACGCGTTCCTTGGTCAAAGGATGGGTGAAAGAGATGCGCTGAGCATGCAGGCAGAGCGGCGGATCGCCGACGGCGAGGGTCTGGGTCTCGCCGATTTCACCATTGGGGAGATAGGCGGCGTCTCCCACAATCGGGAAACCGAGATGCCAGAGGTGGATGCGGATCTGATTGGTGCGGCCGGTCAGCGGTCGGGCCTCCAGCAGGGCGGTGCCATCGGCATCTCGGCGCAGCACGCGGAACTCGGTGCGGGCTGGCTGGCCATCGGGATCCACGCTGCGGCCGCCCAACTTGCCGGCCTCGCTGCTGATGGGGGCTTCACAGGCGAACTCATCTTGGGACGGGTGCCCTTTGACGCGGGCCAGATAAACTTTCTCGACCTCACCTTGTTCAAACTGGGGCTGAACCATGCTGGCGAAATGGCGTGTCTTGCACAGCGCGGTGACGCCGGTGGTGTTGGCGTCGAGGCGATGCACGCTGCGCGGCTTGAGGGGATGCCAGACGGTGTTGAGGATGTATTGCAGCGTGTTGCGATTAAACCTGCCGCCCACATGTACAGGGAGGGGGGCTGGCTTGTTGAGGACGATGATAGCCTCGTCTTCAAAAAGCACGCGGATGTCTGCATTCACATCCGGTTCGCGCTGAGCTGGCTTGAGGTGGAGGTAGCGTTCTCCGGCGCGCACGATCTGATCTGCAGGGACGATGGTGCGGTCATCCGTGACGATGCGGCCAGCTTCGCAGACGGCGAGCCATTCCTCGCGTGGGATGTGGGGCATCACATGGCAGAGGCAGTTCAGGATGGTGAGATGGTCGCAGGCCTCGGGTACATTGAGTGGGCGCGTCTGATCATAGGGCACGCTGCCTGGAAGCGGGGTCACCGCTTTGCGCAGGGCCGCGTGGCGCTGCTCCAGATTTTCCTGCTGCTGCTGCTCGGTGGTCTTGAAGCAGTAGGGGCAGGACACATGCTCCACGTAGCGGGGATCTGCCTGCTCTTCTGCGGAGAGCGGGGTCTGGCAGGCGAAGCACTGGGAGGAGGCAGTCTCATGCAGGCCGGGATCGACACCGACACGCTGGTCAAAGACAAAGCACTCGCCCTCATAGTGGGCGCTGCCGCATTCCTCGAAGTACTTCAGAATGCCACCCTCAAGCTGCCAGACATGCTCAAAGCCCTCGCGCTCCATGAATGGGGCGGCTTTTTCGCAGCGGATGCCACCGGTGCAGAAGGAGACGACCTCCGCTTTTTTCATGTCCGGTGGGAGCTGGCGCACGGCTTCAGGAAAATCACGGAAAGTGTCAATGCCGGCCACCACGGCGCCTTTGAAGGTGCCGAGCTTTACCTCGTAGTCATTGCGTGTGTCATAAAGGATGATCGGGCGGCCTTCATCCAGCCACTGTTTGAGGACCTTAGGTTCCAGGCGCGGGGAGGTGTACTTGGCGGGCTCGATGCCCTCGACGCCAAAGGCGATGATCTCCTTTTTGATACGGACGAGCATGCGGCGGAAAGGCTGATCCGTGCTTTCGCTGTACTTTGGCTTCAGGGGCTCCAGTCCGGGGATGGCGCGCAGTTCATCCACGAGAGTGTCCACGTTCTCACGCACGCCGGCCACGAACATATTGATGCCCTCGGTGCTCAGCAGGATGGTGCCTTTGAGGCCCAGGCACTTGCAACGCTCCAGCAGCCGGGCACGCATTTCCTTTAATCCGGAAAGCTCGGCAAACTGGTAGCAGGAGATGTTGGTGATCGTGGCGGTGGCTGACATGGGCGGTGGAAGAAGCACATGTTGAGGCAGACGGCGAGCGCAAAGAGTGCCTGCACAGGATACGCGCAATGCGGCGCAATCGAGATCAGGGCTTGCCAGCAGCGGTGTTTCCGCTCCATTTCACGAGCATGAAACGCACGCTCTTCCTCCTTGCCGCCGCCACCACTTTGCAGGCAGCCGACTGGCCCATCTGGCGCGGTCCCAACCATGACGGCATCTCCAATGAGAAACTGGCCGGAACAGCAGTCAAAAAAGTGTGGGGTGCACAGATCGGCACCGGCTTTGCCTCATTTGCCGTAGCGGCTGGAAAGGTGTACACTACCGGACACGCGGATGGGAAGGACACGGTCTTCTGCTTTGATGCTGCGAGCGGCAAGGAAGTGTGGAAGCACGCCTATGCCGCCGATCTGGGAGACAAGTACTACGAAGGCGGGACCTCGGCCACACCGACGATCGCCGATGGCAAGGCCTACCATCTGAGCCGCTGGGGAGACCTCATTTGCTTTGATGCCGCGACAGGGAAGATCGACTGGCAGAAGAACATTCAGAAGGAAACGGGCGCGGACATTCCTGACTGGGGGTTTGCAGGTTCGCCGCTGGTGCTGGGCAATCTGCTCATCGTGAATGTGGGCAAGGCGGGCACCGCCGTGGAGAAGGCCACGGGCAAAATGGTGTGGACGAGTGACAAGGCCAGCTCTGGGTACTGCACGCCCTATCCGATCACGGCGAACGGCAAGGCGCAGGTGGTGCTGAGCTCCGGACGAGCCTACAAGGGAGTGGATCCCACGAACGGCAGTGTGCTGTGGGAGCACACGTGGTCGACCAGCTATGGGGTGAATGCGGCGGACCCGATACTCAGCGGCACGCAGCTCTTCATTTCCTCCGGCTACAACAAAGGCTGTGCGCTGCTGGACCTGGCCTCCGCTGAGCCGAAGGAGGTCTGGCGCAATCGGGTGATGAAAAACCAGTTTAACTCCAGCGTGCTGATCGAGGGCCATCTGTATGGCAGCGACGGGGATGAAGGGAAGTCTGCGAGCTTGAAGTGCATCGACTTTGCCACGGGCGCGGAAAAGTGGACTGCGCCGGACGTGGGCTTCTGCTCGCTGATGGCAGCCGATGGCAAGCTGATCATCATGACGGCCAAGGGGGAACTCATCATCGCCAAGGCCAGTGAGGCCAAATTTGAGCCCATCTCCCGCACACCCGTTCTGACGGGGCGCTGCTGGAGCACGCCGGTGCTGGCCAATGGCCACATCTACGTGCGCAATGCCGCCGGAGACATGGTCTGTCTGGCGGTGCAGTAGCCAGGCTGCGGTGGGTTATGCATTTTCTCAATGCTAGCTCACAAATGGTCGATTGGTCAGACAGGACGGGAGACTGGAAGCTCAAGCTACATGAAAACGAGTTCATCACCCGCGATTCCCCTCTGGCTCAAGCTCGGCTACACCGCGTTTATGGCGGTACTGATCCCTGTTTATTGGCACCATTACGGACCCACCAATTTTCTTTATTTTTGTGATGTGGCACTGCTGCTCACGCTGGTAGGCATCTGGCGGGAGAGCCCGCTGCTCATCTCCCTGCCTGCGGTGGGGATCCTGCTGCCGCAGGCGCTCTGGTGCGTGGACTACGTGGTGCAGCTCTGTGGATTCCAGATGAGCGGCATGACGGCCTACATGTTTGATGAAAAGAGGCCGCTTTTTCTGCGCGGCCTGTCGCTCTTCCATGGCTGGCTGCCGTTTCTGCTGGTGTTTCTCGTTGCCCGGCTGGGGTATGACCGGCGTGCTTTGAAGGGGTGGACGACCTCGGCGGCGGGGCTGTGCGTGGTGGCGTATGCGTTTCTGCCCCCAGCAGGGGCCGTGCTTACAGACCCAAACCTGCCGCGCAACGTGAACTACGTCTTTGGCCTGAACGACGCACAACCGCAGGCGTGGATGCATCCCGATCTTTATCTCGTGGCATGGGTCGCGCTGCTGAGCATCGTGGTTTATGTGCCCACGCATCTCGTGCTGAAGAAACTCTGCCCTACGCCTGAACAAGCTGCCGCCAAACGCGCATGAACGATATCGCATCTCCACCCCCCACCACCTCATGGCAGCGCGGCTTCTGGAGCCTGATGGGCACGCAATTTCAGGGGGCGTTTTCTGACAATGTACTCAAGTGGCTGGTGGTTTATCTGGTTATCGCGCGGAAGCTGCCGAAGGAACAGTTGGACGCACTGGTGTCTGACTCGGGCATGTATTTTGCCATTCCGTTTCTGCTGCTTTCCATGCTGGGCGGCTGGATGGCGGACCGATTCAGCAAGAGGAGCGTGATGATGGGGGTGAAGGTGATGGAGATCGGCATCATGCTCTTTGCCACGTATGCGCTGGCCTCCGGCAGAATGGGGCTGCAACTGGCGAGCATCTGCCTCATGGGGGTGCACAGTGCGTTCTTTGCGGCATCAAAGTATGGGGTGCTTCCAGAGCTGGTGCCTGCGTCTCGGCTTTCATGGGCCAATGGAGTGATCGAGATGCTGACCTTTCTGGCGGCCATCTTTGGCACGCTGGCGGCAGCATGGCTGGCAGAGAGCTTTGCAGACAAGCCGGAATGGGCAGGGGCCATCCTGCTGGGGCTGGCGATGACAGGCTGGCTGATGAGCCTGGGGATCACCAAAGTCCCGGCTGCATCGCCAGACAAACCACTGCGGCTCAATTTCTTGGGGGATCTGTGGCGGGAGTTTCGCTGGATGCGCACAGATCGTGATCTGTGGCGGGCGAATCTGGGCAACACGGGCTTCTTTTTCATCGCCATCCTGATTCAGATGAATCTGGTGCTGTACGCTGAGCAGGTGCTGCACATCAAACCGATGGAAAACAGCGCGTTGCAGGTGGCGCTGGCGATTGGCATGGCGTCAGGGAGCATGCTGGCGGGGAAGCTAAGCGGAGATCACGTGGAATATGGGCTGATCCCACTTGGGGCGTTTTTGATGGCGGTCATGGGTTTCGTGCTGGGATGTGCGGATATTTCCAGGACGGTGTTTACCATCTGCCTCACGCTGCTGGGCATTGGAGGAGGCATGTTCATCGTGCCGCTGGCGGCTGTGCTGCAGCATCGGCCACCGGCGGATCGCAAGGGGGCGGTGCAGGGCGCGGCCTCGTGGCTTTCCTGGGTGGGTATCTCTGCCGCCGCGATGCTGCAGAAGGAGCTGAACACCCGCCTGGGCTGGACACCTGGAGACATCTTCTGGCTGTGCGGAGCCGCAGCGGTGGTGGGCGGTGTGTATGTAACGATGTCGCGCCCGCAGGCACTGCCTGCCTTGCTCAAACGCTGGACCACAGGCAAGCAACATGGCTGAAATCCTACTGCTTCCCTTTGGCAGCGCCGGCGATGTCTTTCCCTTCATCTGGCTGGGGAGGCAGCTCAAGGCGCGCGGGCATCGGGTGCGGATGATCACCGCGTGTTTGTTTGAAGAGCATGCGCTCAGGGCCGGGCTGGAGTTTATCTCCCTCGGCAAGAGGGATGAGTTTGAGGTGATGATGCGAGATCCGCGCATCTGGAAATCAGGCATCGGCACAAAAGTCGTTTTCGATTTTGCCGCCAAGTCCGTGGAGCCTTATCTGGCTGCGATCGAAAGCTGCGGTCCGGTGGATCTGATGCTGGCACCTGTCACAGCCTTTGCCGCACGACTGGCGCGTGAAAAGCACGGCATCCCTCTCCTTACGGTGCATTTGCAGCCGGCGGTATTTGTGAGTGCGCATGAGACGCCGCTGCTGCATCCGGCCATGCGTTTGTTTAACAAGCTGCCCGTCTGGCTGAAGCGGCTGTTTTTGGCTCTGCCCAATCCGGTGGATCTCTTTGCCCTGCCAACAGTGCGCCGGATTTGTCAGGCAAACGGCGTCAAGCCGCCGCGCAGCCTGTGGCGCGAGTGGTGGGATTCTCCGGACGGGGTGCTGGCTCTGTTTCCAGAGTGGTTTGCGCAGCCGCAGCCCGACTGGCCGGTTAAGCTGATGCAGTGGACTTTCCCGCTCGAGGATCTTGCGAAAGAGCAGGCTCTGACGCCGGAGCTGCAGGCGTTCCTAGATCAAGGAGAGCGCCCCGTCGTTTTCACTCCTGGAAGCGCGAACGTGCAGGCCTCACGTTTCTTTGTCGTGGCGGCGGAGGCGGTGCGTCGAATCGGCTGCCGGGCGGTGTTTGTGACCCGTGATCCAGGCCAGGTGCCGAAGGATCTGCCGGCAGGCGTCATCACGGTGGAATACGCCCCCTTCAGCACCTTGCTGCGGCATGCGGCGGTGTTTGTGCATCATGGCGGAGTCGGCACGATGTCCCAGGGATTTGCCGCAGGTGTGCCACAGCTGATCATGGCCATGGCGCACGACCAGCCTGACAACGCTGACCGGCTGGAAAGATTGGGTGCGGGCAAGGGGCTGAGTGTGCGGCAGTTTAGAGCTGGCAGGGTGGAAACGGAGCTGAAGAGGCTGCTGAATGACGAGCGCATCCAGCTGGCTGCGAAGGAATGCGCCACAAAGCTCAGACACACGGCCGGTGCTGATGATCTGATGAGCATGATCGAGGCGTGCATGCAGCCCATTCAACCGGCTGCCTGAGGTTCGGGGACGACTGGAGCCTCATTTATTCGAGCAGCCATTTTCTCAAGGCTTGACGGAGAACCGAGTCTCAAGTCAGGCTGGGCTGGCAAGGCTATTATTTCACGTGCATGGCTAAAATTTATCTCCTTCCCATAGGAACCACGGGCGACTTGCTGCCGATGATCTGGATCGGACGCCAGATGAAGGCACGTGGACATGAGGTGGTCTTGTTTTGGCTGGAGGAATACCGTGACATGGTGCGCGAGGCCGGGCTGGATTTCGGAGGGTATGGGGAGGACGACTGCGAAGAACCGATCCGAAATGCCGGTTACTGGAAGATGCATGAAGGTCTCAGGCTATCCTATGATTTTGCGGGCCGTTGTGCCGTCATGTGCATCAACGCAGTGACGAAGTGGATGCAGAGTCATGGCAGGCCGGATCTGCTGATGGCGCCCATCATGAGCTTCGCCGCACCCATTTTAAGATCGCGGCTGGGAGCACCATTGATCACCACGCACATGAGCACGCTGCAGCTGCTGAGCGCGCACAAAGTGCCGCTGGGTGTGCCGTGTGGAAAGCTGCTGCGAATCCTGCCGCTGCCTGTGAGACGTGCCCTGCTTCATCGGGTGGCACCCTATGATCACCTGGCGAAGCCGCACCTGAGGCAATGCTGCACAGAGCCGGGAGAGAAGCCGCCACGCTGGCTGCGGGACTGGTTTTATTCGCCGGATGGCTCCCTGGTTTTTTTTCCTGCGTGGTATGTGCCTCCGCAGCCTGACTGGCCGGTGAACACCTATCAGTGGGATTTTCCCATGGAAGATCTCGTGCACTCGAAAAAACTGGAGCCAGGACTGGCTGCTTTTCTTGATGCGGGGGAAGCGCCGGTTGTTTTTCGTTTCGGAAGTGATGCCACGCGATCGAGGCCATTTTACAGTGTGGCTGCCGAGCTGGTGGAACGCATTAGCAGCCGGGCTGTTTTTGTGATCCGTCAGGGAGATCAGGTGCCAGACAATCTTCCGGATACCATTCATACCACGACTTATGTGCCATTCAGCCTGCTGCTGCCGCATGTGAGCGTGTGTGTGCATTACGGGGGCATGGGCACCCTCTCCCAGTGTTTTGCCGCCGGGCTGCCACAGATCATCGTGCCCATGGTTTTTGACCAGTTTGACAATGCTCACTTTGTCGAAAGCCTGGGCGCAGGGCTGCAGCTGAATTTGAACCGATGGTCCGTGGCGAATGCGCTGCCCCTGCTGATGCGCTGCCTGGAGGACGAGGGCATCCGACGCAGTGCAAAAGAGTGCGCGGAGCGGCTGCGCCAGCGCAAACCGGTTTCTGAGCTGGCGGAGTGGCTCGAAACAAAAATGAAGCCCGCAAGCCCAGCCTCAGCGGCCATCGTCTGATTTTTTTGCCTATGGATGCATTGTCTGAAAACCGTGACCCCGGCCACATTTTGCTGCTGCCTTTCGGCACTTCCGGCAGTGTGTTTCCGTTTATCTGGCTTGGCCGCCTGCTGCTGAGGCGAGGCCATCGGGTAACGATGATCACGGCAGGCATTCATGAGAAAGCGGCTGCCAGCGCAGGGCTGAACTTCATTCCACTGGGCAGTGACGTGGTGGAAAGGATGCTGAATGAGGCGGATCTCTGGCGCGAGGTGCATGGCTCCAAAGTGGCCTATCAGCACGCGGGTGAAGCCACGCGATATTACGTGGAGGCAATCGAGGTGCTCATCGCCAGGGAAGGCGTGCCGGATCTGATGCTTGCCCCGATGATTTGTTTTGGAGCCAGGCTCATGCGTGAGAAACGGGGAATCCCGCTGATAAGCGTGCACCTCTATCCCATGATGTTTGTCAGTGCGCATGCGCCGCCGTTGGTGGCACGGGTCTTTCGCTGGCTGCGCAGACTGCCGCTGTGGCTGCGCAAGATTGTGCTGGCCATGCCCAACCCGCTCGACTTCATGGCCCTGCGCGGCGTTTGGGCATGCTGCGACGAGCATGCTGTCACGCGGCCTATGAGCTTGTGGCGGCAGTGGTGGCATTCGCCGGATGGGGTGCTGGCTTTGTTTCCAGCATGGTTTGCAGCGCCGCAGCCTGACTGGCCCGGCAATCTGCTGCAGTGGGATTTTCCAATGGAGGATATGGTGGATGAAAAGCCGTTGGAGCAGGAGCTGATGAACTTTCTGCAGGAGGGGCCCCAACCGGTGATGTTCACGGCGGGTTCCGGGCAGTTTCACGCCGAGAAATTTTTTGCCACAGCTCTGGAGCTGACGCAGCAGCTGGGGTGTCGAGCCGTTTTCATCAGTGCCAAAGCCGGGCAGGTGCCCAAGGAACTGCCGCCTTCCGTTTATGTGACCGCTTATGCCCCCTTCAGCACGCTGCTGCCGCATGCCCGTGCCTTTGTGCATCATGGCGGAATCGGAACCATGTCTCAAAGCCTGGCAGCAGGCATACCGCAGCTGGTGGTGGACATGGCGCTGGATCAGCATGACAACGCCGAGCGGCTGGAACAGCTGGGCGTGGGGCTGAGCATTCCTGCCAGTCGTTTTTCGACAGAAAGAGCGCGGCCGCTGCTGCAGCGCTGCATTTCGGACCCGACGATGCGTGCCAGGGCTGTAGAGCATGCCGCACGCATGAAAACCAAACGTGACCCGGCTGTGATGCTGCAGTGGCTGGAGGAAAAATGCCGGAACCAACACCCACAAGCATGACACAGGAGCGGCTTCCGATTTATCTCATTCCGGGACTGGGGGCTGACAGGCGCAACTATCCTGACGTCTGGACAGAGCTGCCGGGCTGCACGCGGCTGGAATGGGAGGAATATCACGGGCCATCCTCCGTGCCTGAAGTGGCCAGATTCATGGCAGAAAAGTGGCAGCTGCCACCGGGCGCTGTGCTGGTGGGCTCTTCCTTCGGGGGAATCGTGGCCTGTGAGATCGCGAAGTTTCTGCCCGTGCATGCGGTGGTTCTCGTGGCCAGTTCCACATCGGGTCGAGATTTCGTGACGACCGGCAGGATGAAACTGCTGACACGTGTGCTGCCATTACGGCTGGTGCAGACTCTGCTGCGGCGCGCACAGCCTTGGCTGGAGTTTGTCTGGGGGCGTGGAGGCACTCCTCTGACGAGGGCTGTGCTGGACTCCATGCAGATGTTTTGCGCGTGCCAGGCAGCTTTTTACCGGGGCATGTTTGATGCCATTTCAAGTTGGGAGGGTGCTGATACGCCAAATGCCCGTGTGATCCGAATCCATGGCAAGCTGGACAAACTGGTGAACGTGCCTGCCCATGCGGATGCGTATTTAAACGGAGGTCATATGATCGGGATGACGCATGCCCATGAGTGTGTGGACTTTATCAAGTGCTGGCTGCAAGATCAGCGCCAGGTGCAACTGTGGCATGCGATCTGATGCACAACATCTGTCTTTCGACTTTGACGGCAGGTGAAAATGAATGAAGTCAGGTGGCAAAAGCCGTCCCCATCTATGAGTCAAATCGTCCTTCTACCCCATGGCACCGCAGGAGATGTGCTGCCGTATATTTTTCTGGGACGAAAACTGGTCGAGCGTGGCCATCGGGTGACGATGATTTGGATCGAGTCCTTCCGGGCAGCCGCCGAGCGGGCGGGCCTGCAGTATGTGGCGATGGATGATGGCGGCTTTGAGGAGATGCTGAAAAACCCGGCGGCGTGGCATCCTCACGAGGGGCTGAAATTGGGCTTTGCTTGCGCGGGGCGCTGCCTGGAGCCGCGGTTGAAGGCCTTTTTTGAAGACATGGCATGCAATGGCGCGCCTGACCTGCTGCTGGCTCCGAGATCGAACTTTGCCGCGCGTCTGTTGCGCGAGAAGCTGGGAGTGTCGTTTGTCTCAGTCGTCATCTATCCCATGGGTTTCGTCAGTGCGTATGAGGTGCCTGCGGGCATTCTCGCTGCTGGTTTGCTGCGTCTTCTGCCGGTCTTTGTGCGCAAGATGATCTTTGCCATGGTGGCACCGTATGACAGCTTTGTGATGCCCTATGTGCGTGAGAGTTGTCTGGCGCATGGTGTGATGCCGCCGAGAAAGCTAAACCGCGAATGGGGCTATCCGCCTGAGGGTGTGCTGGCGCTCTTTCCCAGTTGGTATGGGCAACCGCAACCCGACTGGCCCAAAAACTGTCTGCAATGGGATTTTCCGAGAGAGGACCTGTCGACGGAAAAAGCATTGCCGGCTGAGCTGTGTGCGTTTTTGGACGCAGGCGAAAAGCCTGTGGTGTTCACCTTGGGGACGGGCAATCACCATGCGCTGCATTTTTTCACCACAGCGGTGAAGCTTTGCGAGAGACTGGGCTGCAGGGCGGTGTTTTTGAGCCGCGATCAGAGCCAGATACCTGATGATCTGCCGAGTACGATCCATGCGGTGCAATATGCGGCTTTCAGTGCGTTGCTGCCACATGCGCGTGTTTTTGTACATCATGGCGGGATTGGCACGCTGGCTCTGGGGTGCATGGCCGGGCTGCCTCAGTTTATTGTGCCGATGGCCTGCGATCAGCCGGACAATGCCGAACGGCTGGAGAAGATGGGAGTGGGGGTGAAGCTGGATGTGAGCCGGTTTAACTTTGACCGTGCACTGCCGCTGCTGAAGCGCTGCCTGGAGGATGAGAGAATGCGGCATAAAGCTGAAGCATGCGCCAAGCTGGCGGAAGAAAATCGAATGCCTGAAAGTGTGCTGGTTGACTGGCTGGAGGAGCGTATGAAAAAGACGGCGGCTGGACAATCATGACTGTATGAAACAGGCTGATGCCATAGCACCTGATCGCCGCTTTGGCCTGCTGCAAGCCACGGCGCTGAACATGTCCAACATGCTGGGGGCCGGGCCGTTTATCACGATCCCTGCACTGATGGCTACGATGGGCGGGCCACAGTCCATGCTGGGCTGGGGAGTGGCGCTGATTCTGGCGCTGGCAGACGGGCTGGTGTGGAGCGAACTGGGGGCGGCGCTGCAAAAGTCCGGCGGATCGTATGTCTATCTGAGGGAGGGATACGGGCGCGAAAAGTGGGGGCGCTTCATGGGCTTTCTCTTCATCTGGCAGTTCATCCTGAGCGGGCCGCTGGAACTGGCCACGGCCTATGTGGGGGTGGCGCAGTATCTGCAGTCGCTATGGCCGCAGAGCAGTGAGCTGGCGCGGTTGAGCGCAGGTGCAGTGGTGGGGCTGATGATGATCGTGCTGCTTTATCGACGCATTGAATCGATCGGCAGCATCATGATGACACTATGGGCAGGCGTGCTGCTGGCAATGGCGGTGGTGATCTGGACTGGCGTCCGAAATTTCGATGCGAAGCTTGCTTTTGATTTCCCTGCGGATGCCTGGAGCTTCGATGTCACCAAGTGGGTGGCGCTGGGGGCGGCGGCGCGGATCGGCATGTATGACTATCTGGGCTACTATGACATCTGCTTTATCGGTGATGAAGTGAAGCAGCCTGGGCGGGTGATTCCGCGTGCAGTCATGCTGAGCCTGGTGCTGGTGGCGCTCATTTATTTTGCCGTGAATCTTTCGATCATAGGAGTGGTGCCATGGCGGGAGCTCGTGAGCACGGAGGGAGTAAGCGAGCCGGTGGTGACTATAATGATGACGAAAGTTTATGGCAGCGGCTTTGCGCAGCTTTTCACCCTTCTGGTGCTGTGGACGATGGTGGCGTGCTGTTTCGCCATGCTGCTGGGTTATTCCCGCATCCCGTATGCGGCGGCAAGAGATGGCAGTTTTTTCAAGGTTTTTGGGAGGTTGCATGCAAGCCTGGGATTTCCCCATGTGTCACTGATTGTGATAGGTGTTGTTTCGGCGGCAGCCACATTTGTAAAGCTGGGCACTTTGATCGATGCGTTGCTGACGACGCGCATCGTGGTGCAGTTTGCCGGACAGATTGGTGCGCTGGTGCTGCTGCGGCGCATGAAGCCTGAGTTGGAAAGACCGTTTCGCATGTGGCTTTATCCTCTGCCGGCGCTGCTGGCCCTGGCGGGGTGGACTTATCTTCTCGTGACCACGGACCGCACGCTGGTGGGGTATGGCATGGCAGCGCTGCTGGCAGGGGCGCTGGCTTTTCTGGCGTGGAGCTGGAAGATGCGCACGTGGCCTTTTCTCAAAGTAAAAGACGCTTGATTTGAAGACATGCTGTGGATGTGTCCCAGCATGAACCGAATCTTTGCCTGCCTGCTGCTGTTGCCGGTCTGCCTCCATGCGGATGAATTTGATCCCAAGGACAACACGGTGGTGCCTGGGACGCGCGTGGGGCTGATCAAGCCGGGCATGACGCTCAAGGACATCGGACGTGCCTATGGCCAGCAGAACCTCAAGTTTCAGAAGATCCCAGGGGCTGATGGCGAAGAAGTGGATGGGGCACGACTTTTTCCCGACACAGACCGGGAACTGTTGATCACCTGGGATCCGGAAAAGGAAAAAGCCCAGATCGTGTTTGACATCTCCATCGTTGGAAAGGCCTGGAAGTTTGACAACGGACTGCGGGTGGGAATGACCGTGGAAGAAGTGGAAAAGGTCAATGGCAAGGCCTTCAAGATCTCCGGCTTTGGCTGGGACTACGGCGGCTATGCCAACTTTGAGGGAGGCAAGCTCTATGGGAAGGTGAGCGTGCGCTTCACACCACAGATGGAAAATCTCCCAGATCAGATTTGCGGAGAAAGAGAAATTCCCTCCACCGACAAAGTGCTGCGGTCGGTGAAGCCTGTCGTGGAGGCGGGGATTTCGGTTTTCATGAGGTAAGCGGATACACCCGCACATCCACGCCTGGCGACCCTATGAGGTGATCCGGAGGTCGTTTTGGATCTGCAAAGCCTGCCTGTAACAGCGGGCTGACGTCCCATGTGTGCACGGCTGCCTCTGCCAGAGGATACGGAGCATGATGCACCTGCCCGCAGCGCAGTCCGCGAGATGTCTGTGAAAACAGCAGGTAACGCTCCGCGAGGAAGAACTCCAATGATCCCGGTGCCGCCGCGTGTGTTTCGGATGCGATGCGATAATGAAAGCGAGATTCGACGGTGGTTCCGTTTCGCTTGCAGCGGTAGTCGATCCATCCCTGGCTGTGCGCAGCCTGCATGCGGGCATGCTGATAGGGAAGATGGAAAAAGGTGCGCGCAGTCCAGACGGCGAAGGATTGATTGCAGTCGAGGGAGTAGAACCACACACCCGAGCGGCCCTGTTCGTCATGCACGTAGGTGCGCACATTGAGTTCCAGAAAGTTGCTGATACCTGGAACGGGAGGGCAGAAGCGCGGGCGGATGCCGCGCATGAAAAACGGCACGATGGCCAGCCAGGCGTCTCCCTCAAAGGTATCAACGTACAGGCCGGGTGGCAGTGTGCGCTGGATATCCGCAGGATCCCAGCGCCAGTGCAGGAAAGCCAGCTTCTCCCAGCGCTGCAGCATCACATGGGCACTACGAGGGCACTCGCGGAAGGCGAGGCGGGATTCGAGCGTAGGGGCGGCAGGCATTTGGAGATGATACGCTTTAATTCATGTCCACGCGTCCATCGGATTCGTTAATCAGGCATGCTCTTTCGATCTTTGATTCTCGGCTGCCTGATGCCCGGCCTGATCTCCTGCGCCTCCATGAAACAGATGCCGTTGAAAACGGTCCCCAAGGTCGATCTTCAGCGCTATCAAGGTGACTGGTTCGTCTTTGCTCACATCCCGTATCTTTTGGAAAAGGGCAAGGTGGGCACGCTGGACCGCTACGCGCTGCGTGCAGATGGACGGATGGATAACATCTTCCTCTTCCGACGCGGCAGTCTAGACGCGCCGCTGGAGCAGTGGAAGGGAGTGGCCTGGGTGCACAATAAGGAGACTAATGCCGAGTGGCGCGTACAGTTTTTCTGGCCGCTGAAGGTGCCGTATCTGATCATTGATCTCGACCCGGACTACCGCTGGAGCGTGGTAGGCTATCCCAATCGCAAACTGGCCTGGGTGCTCAGCCGTAAACCGGTGCTCGATGAGGCAACCTACAACGGCATTTTGGAGAGGATGGCGATGCAGGGCTACGATACAAGCCTGCTGGCCAAGGTGCCGCAGAAGCCGGAATAACAAAAATGGGGCAGGACTTTCGTCCTACCCCACGGGTTTGAAGTTTATCAGCAGATCAGGCGAAGAGCTTTGTCACCGGCTTGGCCTTCACCAGCTCACGCGGCTGGTTGAGGTGATTGTAAACAATCGTCTCGGGATCAATGCCGACGGCGTGGTAGATGGTGGCGAGGAGCTCGGTGGGATGCACGGCGTCCTCCACGGGGGCGGAGCCGGTGGCGTCGGATTTGCCGTGGACGTAGCCGCGCTTGATGCCGGCACCGCCGACGATGGCGGTGTAGCAGTATGGCCAGTGGTCGCGGCCATCGGCGCTGTTGCCGTTGCCGCTGGTGGACACGCCTTTCTCAGGGCTTCGGCCGAATTCACCGAGAGCCACGACGATGGTTTCGTCCAGCAGGCCACTGGCGTCCAGATCTTCAAACAAGGCGCTGAGGCCCTGGTCCAGCATGGGGCCGGACTTGTTCTTCATGCGCTCGGTCAGGCCCACATGGTGGTCCCAGGAGTGGTTGTCGGAGTTGGCGACCTTGGGCCAGATGACTTCGACGACGCGGGTTCCGGCTTCAAGCAGACGGCGGGCGAGCAGGCAGCTCTGGCCGAAGGTATTGCGTCCGTAGCGGTCGCGCAGCTTGGCGGGCTCGCGATCGAGGGCGAAGGCATCGCGGGCACGGCCGCTGGAGATGAGGTTCAGGGCCTGGCTGTAGTAGCTGTCCAGGCTCATGTCCTTCACGGCAGCCTCGATCTGGGGCATCTGGTCATTGATGGCATCGCGCAGCTTGGCGCGGCGTTCCAGGCGCACGCTGAACAGATCGGGGCGGAGCTGCAGGTCTTCGATTTTGATGCGGTCCATCTTGCCCATGTCGAGGTCATCGCCATCGGGGAAGAGAGTGTAGGGATCGTAGGCCTTGCCGAGGAAGCCAGCACCACCACCTTTGCCGACGACGTTGGACTCCTGCAGGGGGCGGGGAAGCTGCACGAAGGGGAGCATGGGCTCCTGCAGCGGCTTGAGGCGAACGATGTTGCTGCCGAAATTCGGGAAGTCCTTGGCGTTCGGCGGTTCCAACTGGCCGGAGGGGCTGACCTTGTCCGTCGTGTAGCCAGTCATGATCTGGTAGATGGCCGCCGTGTGGTTGAAAAGACCATTGGGCGTGTAGCTCATCGAATTGATCATGGTGAACTTGTCGTTCACCTTGGCGAGGCCGGGAAGGATCTCGGTGAAGTGCTTTCCCGGGATTTTGGTCGGGATAGTCTTGAAAGCACTGCGCACCTTGTCCGGCACGTTTTCCTTTGGATCCCAGAGGTCCAGGTGGCTGGGGCCGCCCTGGAGGTAAATCATGAGCACATGCTTGGCCTTGCCCCAGCCGGCGCGGCCTGCGTTGGGGGAGTTTGCCGCCATGGCCTGGCCACGGAGGACATTGTTGAGCGTGAGGCCCATCATGGATCCTCCGCCCACGCGCAGGATGTCACGGCGCGAGAAGCCGAGGTTTTTGTCGCAAAGGTCTTTGCCGGGGACGCCAGGAATGCGGAACATGGTGTGCTAAGGGTTGAAATGGAAGGTCAATATCGGGGGCATGTACGACAAGGAATGCGTGATCTTGCCGGTTTGAGGGTAGATCGTCGAGGCCGGGCAGGAAAGTCCATGCCGGGGGAGGGGATGTGGCAATTGGCTGTTTCAGGCCGTCGGAGCGGTTTGGCATCGACTCGTGAGCGGGCTTTGTGATAAGCGCCTTTTGTCATGAATGAAGAATTCAATCCTTACGCCGCACCGCAGTCCGCCGTTTTGACTGCGCCATTGCCCGATCAGGAACTGCCTCTCGCCAGCCGCTGGCATCGGCTCTGCGCGTCATTTCTCGATTCACTCATCCTCATGGCCATATTTATGCCGCTGCAATTTTTAACGGGCACCTTTCAGAGGGAGATGTCTCGCCAGGCGGCTGGCGGCTCCATGTTTGCCTTCAGAGCTGAGAACATCCTCTGGGCGATTGTTGGGCTGCTCGTCATGATCGGCATCAATTGGAATTTTCTGATCAAAGGCCAGACGATTGGCAAGAAGGCTCTTAAAATTCGCATCGATAACATCGAAGGAGGCCCATGTGAAAGAGCGCGTATCATCACCCGGCGCATTGTGGCATTGCAGGTCGTTTATCTGATTCCGGTGGTCAATTTCATCTTCATGTTCATCGACACCCTGATGATCTTTCGCGGCAACAAGCGTACGCTGCATGACGAGTTTGCCAGGACGAAGGTGGTGGATCTGCGCTCGCAGCTTGGCTGATCGTGCAGCTTTGCTGAATGACGCCTGGCTGGCCACTAGACGCCAAGCATCGTGTGCCTACTGAGGATCAGGGTTGGGGATGGGGAATTCATCTCCAGAGCGAAAGGTGTAGCGGCGGAGAGACGGATACGCAGTGCCTGAAGGCCCCTCAGCCAATGATGGTGTCGATGTGTGATTGTCACTTTGTGAGGAGCCAGTCTGGCTGCTTTGTGTGCCGCCGCCGGTGGATTGATTGGAGGAACCAGCGACGAGCCATCCTTCCTGCTGAGGGGCGGCCCCTGGCAGGAAACCGGGGGCTGAAGCGCTGCCTCCTGCAACCTGCGGCGGTGTGGATGGCGGCGGCTGAGCTACGCCGCCCGAGTGCTGACTGAGAGACTGCTGGCGTTTTTGCAGGACAGACTGAGTTGGCTGGGTGCCCCCGGAGGCTGACACTTGCTTCAGGTAATCCGTGCCATATCGGATTTCGGATCTCTCTGCGCCCATGGACACAATGGCCAGCATGTCATCCCGTTTTCCATTCCCCCTGTACAAGCGCACCAGTTGGATGCCGCTGCCGTTCGCCCGGCTCGTTTGCAGGCGGATCCTTTCGTGAGTTTTAACATTGGCCAGAACCACGGTCGGATCTGCCAGGTTTCCGTACACGGAAGCGATGACCAAGTGATCGGCAAAGGGGGCGCGTTGCTCCACGGCCGGCGTTGTCTTGAGCGTGAAGGGATTCTTTTCCCACATGGTTTCGTAGCGGGACAAAGAATAAGGGTGAGGTGGAGTGAATGAGGACGGGTTTTCTGATTGGACATGAACTTCAACAAGAATCAATACCATGAACAAGCATTTCATGGCGTGGCGATTTTTGGTGTGATGAGTTCTGGAATAACCGGTCATGTTCCGAGGGAAATCAGAGGGCCAGCTTCATCAGAAGAGTGAGCTGGGTCTGACTGGCAAGTGACACAACGTTCACCATCTGCTGATGATGAAGTCTTCTTTTTCGAAGAAGACAGGACATGTTCATTGAAACATTTTTGACTCATGAGTCTGTGCAACGAAAACGTTCCCGGAACGATTTCGTTCCGCTTGATTCATTGATGCCAAAATGATGAGTGCTCCTGTCGGCGGCGATGAAACTCCGCCCGCTTACCTTGCTGATTCCTCTCGCTGCACTGGCTGCAGTGCTGTTCATGGTGCTGGCGGGAGACAGTGCCTCCGAGGAATCCAAGGAGAACAAACAGGGAGGGCCAACCCAGGCGGAGCAGGAAACGGAGACTTTTCCTGAAGAGAGTCGCAGGGTTCATGAGCCACTCTCTTTTGATGAAGTGTTTGTGACGCCAGCCGGACCCAAGGGGCTGGAATACACCACCAAAATCAAGGCTCTGAACGGCCGAAAGATCTGCATCACGGGCTTCATGGTCAGGCATGCCGACATCGACACAAGCGCCTTTCTTTTCTGCGCGACTCCACGTGTCTATAATGAGCGTGAAGAGGGGCTGGCGGACAGCATTCCTCCCCACATGCTTTATGTCATCCTGCCTGTGAGGGGAAATGATGCACCTGCCTGGAGGCGGGAAAAAATGACCCTTTATGGCACGCTTGAGCTGGGATCTCACCAGGAGTTGAGCGGCCGGGTCTCACACCTGCGGCTCCACTGTGAAGCCGTGACTGATGCCCAGACCGGAGCCTTGCTGGAAGTGCGGAAGCCCATTGCCTTTCAGACAGGCCGGGCAGTGCCGCTGCCCAATGATGTGGGTGCGCTGCCGCGCTCAGACATCCCCGCCCCTTTCTTCAACCCCAGAAGAAACCGAGACAACAACCTCACCTCCGACACTCCATGAAACTCAAACATGCCACGCACTTCATTGCTGCGTTGAGCGGCCTTAGCGCCCTTAGCAGCGCCTTCGCGGCGCCCTCCGTCACCCGTCTGAACCCGCCCAGTGCACTGTTCAGCTATAACGACGCCACACCTCCCTACATCTCACGCTTCCTTCCGGCCCAGCGATTTGACCTGCAGGCCACCATTCAGGCTGATGCCGGGAAGACGATCACGAGCGTCGTCTTCAAGGTCAATGGCGTCGCCGTGGTTCCTGCCACTGGCGCCTCTGCCATCACCAGCATTGGTTCTGACAAGTTCAGCGCCACTGTCCGTGCGTATTCCAACAACACCCCAGGTGTGAAAACACTGACGGTGGAAGCCACGCAGAGCGACTCTCTTCAAGCCTCTGCAACGGGAAACTTTGAGATCGCAAGCATCACCCTGAACGCTGGACGCAAGGCAAAGAACATCATCTGGGTCATCGGTGATGGCACTGGGATCGCCCACCGCACTGCTGCGCGCATCGTCTCCAAAGGAGCTGCGCTTGGCAAGGCCGTGGATCCTCTGGCCATCGACACGCTGCCAGTCACCGGCATCGTCACGACGCATTCCCTGAACTCGATTGTCACTGACTCCGCCCCTGGCGCCCACTGCTATTCCACCGGCAACAAGGCCAACAATGGCCAGGAAGGAGTGTTCCCTGATGACACTGCAGACAAGTGGGACAACCCACGAGTCGAGCACATGGGCAACTACCTTGCCCGCACGCAGAACAAGTGGCTTGGAATTGTCACCACGGCAGATGTGGAAGACGCCACGCCCGCTGCTTTCGCCGTCTCCACCCAGGACCGCGGCGCTGGCACCGGCATCTGTGACATGTATCTGGATGAAGCTGCTACCAATCACAACCTTCATGTTCTCATGGGCGGTGGTCGCAAGTGGTTTCTTCCTTCCACGACGAGCGGTTCCGGTCGTGTCAACAGCAGCACCGCCTCCGGCGCTGACTATGTGGTGCCGAGCGACATCCAGGCTGGCTGGAGCGTGCCCGCCGGTGCGGTCGATCCGAACCGCGACTTGATTGCTGATTTTCAGACCGCGGGATTCTACTATGCTCCGAATCTGGCAGGGCTCAACGCCATGACTGGAAGCGAAACCAAGCTGCTCGGGCTGTTCAACTCCGGGCACATGGACGTTTCGCTGGACAAGATCGCCTACCGTCGCACCGGAACTGCTGCGGCAGGGAGCCTGATCAGCACCTATCCTGACCAGCCCATGCTGGAGGAAATGACCGATAAGGCGCTGAGCGTGCTGAGCAAGAACGCCAATGGATTCGTCATCATGATCGAGGCAGCCTCCGTGGACAAGCAGGCTCATAACATGGACACTGAGCGTTGGGTGCATGATGCCATCGAACTTGATCGCGCTGTTGCTAAGTGCATTGCCTTCCAGGCCGCAAACCCCGACACGCTCATCATTGTGACCGCCGACCATGAGTGCGCCGGCATCAACATCATTGGCGGCAGTCTTGTCACCAACAGCTCCCTGGTCACCCGCGCTGCATCGGGTGGCGGGGCCGCGCAGCTCCGCGCTCCTGTCGTAGGCACCTATGACAACGCCAAGTTCCCTGCTTACACCAATGCGGCCGACGGCTATCCCACCACGATGGATGTGGACTACCGCATGCTGATTGGCTATGCCGGCAACTCTGACCGTTACGAAGACTGGCTGACCAATCCGACCTACAACCAGGACCCCATTGCCCGCGACACCGCTGGTAATTTCCTGGTCACCGGCCAGCAGCCTGGTACTGGGGTGCAGAGCGCCGTTCATACGGCCTCCGACATTCCCCTCTCAGCTGGTGGACGTGGTGCCGCCGCTTTTACCGGTGTCTTTGACAACACCGACGCCTTCTTCAAAGCAATGCAGGCCGCCATCGGCGGAGCCAAATAACAGGCCCTTCATCTGTCATCTTCATGAAGCGATTTCTTCCTTTACTCGCGCTGGCCGCCATGTGCGCCAGCACTCAGGCGGCCACGGTGCTGAACTATTCGTTCTCCTCCGATGCCACGCCTAATGTCTCCGGCGACTCTCTCGTCGGAACCGTATCGGCCGCTTACGCCTACATCGAAACCCTCGATGCCAACGGCGATCCGCTGCCTGCACCAAGCTACCGTCCTGACACCACCGCACCAGCCATTACTGTGGGAGATCCATCAGCACGTGGCTATGGCGCGCCGATCTCTGGCAATGCGCTTGATGCGGTGGACCAGTCGGTCTTGTTCAGCTTCAGCACTCCGCAGAACATCTCGGCCTTTGGAGTGACGCTGGACAACAGCACGCTTGGCACCCCGTTTGGCACGGCGATCGAGTTCTACAACGCCCTGGATACCCTGCTTTACAGCATCGATGTGAACCAGACGTCTCCCGGATTCTCGGTCAGCCAGTCGTCTCTTGCGCTCTCCGGAGTCAGCAAGGTCGTACTGCCTGCCGGTGCTTTCTATGACAACCTTAGCCTGACCACAGTGTCTGCGGCTCCGGAACCTTCGCGGGTTCTGCTGCTGGGGTTTGGTGCATGCGGCGCGGTGTTTCGCCGTCGTCGTGTGTAACTGATGTGTTGCCTGCTTGGATGACCCGGTGGGGAGATTTCTCCCGCCGGGTCATCTTTTCTATTTTCCCAAATTGTTTGCCCCCAGTCATGCAGATGAAAAAGTGCCGCTCCAGTGCGTCTGCTGAACGCAGGCCTCGGCCTAGATCCTCATGGATGAGCCTGATCTTGATGAGCGGTTTTCTGCTTTCGGCTGCCATTTGGCTGGGAGGCCGACCTGCTCTGCGGTGGTGGCGCTCCCGGCAGGCTGGCGAGTTTCTGGCGGCAGCCCGCTCCCAAATGGAAAGGGAGGAGTGGGGCGAGACCGCGCGCTGGATGCGGGAAGCCTTTGAAAGAGCGCCGGATGATCCTGAAGTGGTTCGAGCTATTGCGGATTTTCAGATTCGAACGCACGCCCATCCCTCCGACGTCATTCAAACGCTTCAGCGTCTTTCAAGCACGCGAGATACCGCCCATGAGGATAGCATCAAGCTCATGCGCGCCCAGGTTGATCTGGGTTCCTATGAGGCTGCGCACAAAACTCTGGCGCAACTGCCCGAAACCGTGCGTTCAAACAGCGCAGAGGCTGCCGAGGCAGAAGCCTACCTGCTGAAAATGGAGCGACGAGACAGCGAGGCGGACGCACGGCTCAGGGTGGCGCTGAACGCCGGCAGCGATGACGTTGAGACTTCGCTTAAACTGGCGATTCTCGATCTCAAGCAACCGCATCCAGAAATTCGTGAGCGTGGTCGGAAAAGGCTCTGGCGCATGGCTCGGGAGGGGGGAGCGTATGCTGTGGAAGCCATCGGCATCCTTTCCGCCGATCCTTTGCTGTCCGCCGGGGAGGGGGAGCGCCTGTTGGAGATCGTGGAGGGAGTGAAGCATGCGGACAAACAAGCGCTCCGCTACGCGGTGCTTGCAGCTCTCGTGCGGCTCCGGCCGGAAGAGCGTGATGCCATCTTGAATCGTGAGACAGCGACTGTGGCCGACAAGGAGGAGTCTCAAAGGCTGGCCTTCGCATGCTGGCTTTCCTCTTTGAATGAGCACAAGCGCCTGCTGGCATTCCTGCCCGCCGAGTTGAAATGGAAAGAAATGTCCGCAGACATGGCCCGGCTGAAACTGGAAGCGTTGGCGCAGGCTGGCCGCTGGGATGAACTGCATGCGGCCCTGGACCATGACCTTGAGAAGATTCTTGGTGCCGTTTCATTCAATCTCTGGCTGGCCAGGAGCCTAGCCGCTCAAGGAGGTGATGTTTCCCGTGTGCAGCAGCATTTAAATCTGGCCTTCAGCGCCACTGACCGTGGGCAGGATTCTCAAGCTGCGGTGCAGGTGGCGGAAGCTGCGGAAAAGCTCGGAGCTCAGGATCTTGCCGCCGCTTTCTATCGAGCCATGGCTGCTCTGGCATCCTCGCCGCAGTTTCGCATTGCTCTTCTGGAGAAGGCCTATGCTTTGCATCTCGATGCCCACGACACTCATGGCATGCTTCTGATGGCCACGGAAGTCGCGGGCCTGACTCCAGGCAATCAAGCCAATGCATTTCGAGCTGATTATCTGGCGCTGCTGGCGGGGGAATCGATGGAGCTCGTGGCTTCACGTATTGCTGCCATGCAAACGTCGGCTGACGCCGCATTTTACCCCCGCCTGCTGCTGCTCAGAGCCATGGTGGCATTCCGCCTTCACAATCGGGTGCAGGACCTGGAGGCGCTGAAAAAACTGCGGGATCAGCCTTGGGAACCTGGCCCACGCGCCGTCCTGGCGGCGATGCTGGCGACTCGTGGTGATACAGCTGCGGGATTTCAAATAGCCGAGAAAATTTCCACGGCTCTTCTCCTGCCAGAGGAGAAAAAGTTTCTCGCTCTGGCGCGGTAAGAAGCAGTTTTGAAGCCTCAATCCTCGAACATGAACTCGTTGCTCATGAGCAGCACCTGAGCGAGCTGGCTGAGGGGACTCTGAGGCTTGGCGCGGCCGAAGGGCCAGCGGCTGGAGTCGCAGAAGTCGTTCTTGAGGTTGGTGAGCATTTCTCCGTTGTCAGCACGGCTGATGGTGGGCTGCCAGTCAAAGCTGTCGCTGTCGGTGCCGCCTTCGTTGTGGATGATGAAGCAGAGAATGTCGCCGCGCTTGACCTCGGTGGTGAGCTGGATGGGGATCTTCTTGTTCTGCGGTGTGCAGAGCTGCTCGGCCAAGATGCCGGTGCGCATGTTGTAGATCCAGCCACGCACGCCATCACCGCGATCACTGCTGCGGCTGAGGGTGCTGTCGATGGAGACTTTCATGTCACTGGGAGCATGCCAGCGTGCCGTGACGACGAGTCCGTCAGGTGCAGCGTGGCCACCGTAGTTGGCCCAGAAGACGTGGCCCCATTGTGGGTCTGGGATTTTTGGGGCGGGGCTCCAAAGCCGCTGGCCGCCATTCCCGCGCTCAGTCAGATGTGCAAAGGCCTGGAAGTCGGTGAATGATGGCTTGCCATCGGGTGTGCGGGAGAACTTCATGGTGCCGTAGCTCCAGCGGAAGGGCTTCTCGGCATTGAGAGCAGTTGCATCGGCGGCGAAGCGCTGGGCCAGCTCCACTTCGTCGGGCTTGGGATCGCGAGCAAGCACGCGGTGGTACATGGAGCGGATGGATTCGGAGTCGAGCGTGGTGCCATTGAGCGGTGTGGCTTTGGCGATGGCATCGGCCCGACCGCGCATGAAGGGGCTGTTCATGAGAAAGAGCGCCTGCTGTGGCACGGTGGTATTGAAGCGCTGCGGGCTGTGGCCGTCTGGATTGGCGAAGTCAAACATAGCAGGCACGCTTGCCTGATCGTAGCGATCCACTTTGAGGTAGAGGGTGCGCAGGGTGTCGGCGTCCTTGGCGTTGAGCTCCACCGGGCGGCCGCCGTGCTTGGTCGTGTTTAGCTCGCCCGTGGCGGCAAGGATTGCATCGCGCATGGTTTCGTAGTCCAGGCGCTGGCGGTTGAAGCGGCTGATGAGGTCGTTTTCCGCATCCTTCACGGTTTTTTCCGGCGTGGCATGGCTGCTCTGCTGGAAGGTGCGGGAGGTGAGGATCAAGGTGTGCAGTTTCTTGAGGCTCCAGCCGTTTTCCATGAAGGTGGCTGCGAGATAGTCGAGCAATTCCGCCTGGACGGGCTTTGGAGTCTGCACGCCGAAGTCGCTGGTCTGGGAGACGAGTGGTTTGCCAAAGTGCTGCAGCCAGACGCGGTTAACGATCACGCGTGCAGTGAGCGGGTTGTCCTTGCTGGCGATGTGTTTGGCCAGCTCAAGACGGCCGCTGCCGTCGGTGAATTTCTCGCCGCCAAACATGGTGAGCCAGGCGCGTGGAGCGGGATCGCCCTGACGTCCAGGATTGCCACGGATGAAGACGCGGACGTCCTGCGGTTTGGGCTTGTCCAGCATGACCATGGCGCGCGGTGGTGTGCCGGGATGCGTGCTGTCGAGCTTGGTGCGTTCGTTGTTGTAGCGCACCACGGTCTCGCTGTCCTTGCGGGTGAAAAACACATTCGCACCCTCCACCGGTACGGACATGGGGGAGAGCTTGTCCTGCATGAGCTGGCGCACAGGCTCCACCTTGCTGTCGAGAATGATGCGCGCGTAGGAGAGGGCCACGTCCTTCATGGACTTTGGCGGCGTCTGGGCGAATGCGGCGGCCACTTCGGGCGTGCAGCCGCTCTCTGGCTTGGCCAGTTCCTGCACGATGGCGGGGGATTTGGCGGCGAATTCAGCCTCGGGCAGCTTGGCAAAGCGGCTCCAGGCTACCATGGCAGCGTGCGGCTTGGCAGTCAGTGCATAGCGTTTGAGGAAATCGCGCCATTGATTGGCCACGCGATCGCGCAGCTTCATCTGGCCAGCCTTGCCTTTGAAGTCTGTGCTGTCTTTGATGTCCACGGTCTCCTGAGCAAAGGCAAGGTATTCGGCCAGACGTTCCGGCTTGCGGAATTCGTCATAAACGGTGCGCTTGAAGTCGAGCTCCTTCTTGGCGATCTCAGCCACCTTGGCATCGTAGTCCTTGGCGTCGTTTTCATTGGCCGCTTTGCCGATGACGGGCATGGCGGTGTCGTCCGGCTCGTCGCTGCTGTTGAGGATGCTGTAGAGCGCGTAGTAGTCGCGGCTGGGGATGGGGTCAAACTTGTGGTCGTGGCAGCGGGCGCAGGCCACGGTGAGGCCCAGAAGTCCGCGGCCGATGACGTCGATGCGGTCATCCGCGATGAGCAGGCGGTCATTGATGAAGCGCTCTCCCACATTGTAGAAGCCCAGTGCGGCGAGGTCGGGAGAGTTCGGCGTGCTGGCAGTGAGACGATCTGCCGCGAGCTGATAGCTCACAAATTTGTCATAAGGCATGTCGTCGTTGAACGCCTTCACGATCCAGTCACGGTAGGTGTAGGCGTAGGGGTAGAAGTTGCTGCGTCCGGCCACCTGGTAGCCATTGGTGTCGGCGTAGCGCACCACATCCATCCAGAAGCGCGCCCAGCGCTCTCCGTAGGCGGGCTTGGAGAGAAGTTCGGAGACCAGCTTCTGAGGATCCTGCTTTTTCTGCAGCTCATCGTACGTGGGCGGCAGGCCCGTGATGGTAAGGTAGAGACGGCGAGTCAGCGTGGCGGCATCAGCGGGTGCCGCGAAATCAAGACCAGCCGCCTTGAGCTTGGCACCCACAAAGGCGTCGATGGGATTGCCGGTGAAACCTGCAGGGAGGGCGGGTTTTTGTACCGGCTTGTAGGCCCAGTGCTGCATGGGGTCGGCCTTGGCGTGCGCAGCAGGCGCGGCTTCGGCGGGCCAAGGCAGGCCCATGCTGATCCACTTTTCCAGCGCTGCGATCTGCGGCGCGGGCAGTTTGTCGCCCTTTTTCGGCATCGCCTCAACGCCTGCGGCGTGGTTGATAGCCTTGATCAGCTTGCTGGCGCTGGGATTGCCGGGCTCCACGACCTTGCCGTAATCGCTGCCGTGAATAACTGCGGCACGTGAATCGAGGCGCAGGCCGTTCTGGTGCTTGTTGGCACCGTGGCAGTCGTAGCAGCGCTCCGCCAGCACAGGGCGGACGTTTTTCTCAAAGAACTCGATCTGGTCCGGTGGGAACGACTCGGCGGCGGACGCGGCCGAGCAGGCGACGGCAAAGCCGCCCAAAACGAGAGAGGGAAACTGGAAACGCGGGGTCATGTGGGGGTTCGGAGGGGGTGATCCTACATCACTTCCCACCAAAAACCAAACGCGCAGCGAGCGTGCCACCTTGCAGCGGGCAGACCGCGGTTTTGTCACTTGTCAGACCTGATTTGCCTTCAGCACCCTGAGCATGTTTCCACCGAGCACCTGCCGGATGGTGTCGTCGTTATGACCGCGCATGATCATGCCGAGGGTGAAGAGGGGCCAGTTTGACCAGGCGATGCTCTGCTCCGCTGTCACAGTTGTGACAAAATCATCTTTGGGCCAGAGATGCTCCCACTTGTCCGCGCTGCCGCCCGGGGCTTTGAGAAGCTTCGCACGCTCTTCTTTATCAAAGCGTGAGGTGTATGCCACATCGCAACCGATGGCGGCGTGTTTGGCCCCGAATTTTTTGATGAGGTGGTCCAGGTGGTCGAGCAGCGCGGTGATGTCCCCTTTGCCACCGAGGAAGCGCGGGATGCAGCAGATACCCACGAGGCCGTCGGTGTCGCAGATGGCCCTGATGGTGTCGTCAGGCTTGCCTCGGAAGTGCTCGTAAACCCCGCAGCAGGTGGTGTGGCTGGCCACCATGGGCTTGCTGCTGGCTTTGGCGGCGTCACAGGCCGTCTTCCAGCCACTGTGCGCCACGTCTGCAATGACGCCGATTTTGTTCATCTCAGCCACGGCCGCATGACCAAAGTTACTGAGCCCACCGTCGTGGGGCTCCCCGGCACCGTCTCCCAGCGGATTGCGGCGGTTGTAGGTCACATGCATCATGCGTGTGCCCAACTCGTGGAAGATGCGGATGAAGCGCAGCTCATCCCGCACACTTTCCCAGTCCTGCATCAGGGGCACGCCGTTGGTGGTGAAGCACAGGCCCACGTTTCCCGCCTTTTTTAGCGCCACAATTTCGTCTGCCGTCACCACTTTGGACAGCGAAGGTTTCAGCAGGTCCGTAGCCTTGGTGAAGTGGGCCAGGCGCTTGATCAGTCGCATGGGGTCGCTGCCTTCTTCTCCGGTGTTTTGGAAGATGCAGGTCACGCCGGCGGCGTGAAAGGCGTCCAGGAATTCCTTGCGCTCGCGTTCGTTGGTCGCGTTGCGGTTCATGGACATGGACTCGCGCAGGTCATTGATCTCTGCTGCGCTGAAGCCGGCCTTGATGGCCTCATTCATCGCCTCAGCATCGACGGCGCAGCGGGGTGCGAAGCCGTAGCTCTCAAAGACAACGGAGCCAAAGTGCAGCTCCCAGGCATGGTCGATCTGCGCCTGGGTGGGCTTCAGCAGGCTGAGCGCGATTTCACGCGGCTTGTCGATGGCCGGATTGCCGGTGATCCAGGACTGCCGTGCTTCATGAGAGCGCACGTGGATGTTGAAACCGCCAGCGACGGCGGCGAGTGGCAGGCTTTGAAGCAGACGGCGGCGGGAGATGTGGACGCTCATGTGAGCAAACATCAACGCTCCAGCGGTGTCTTTTTCGTGAGCTAAATGCGCAGGCCGGGATTAACGGCGCAGCTTCTTTTTCAGGCGCATCCAAGTTGGCACGTCGAGGTCCTCTCCCTGCACGATGGAGGGTTCGGTGTCCTTGAAGCGGCCCCGGTCTTCCTCGCCAAGGCTGAAGGTCTGCTGGCTTTCCGCCGTGGGCTTGGTGCTGCGTGCGGAAAGAACGGCCGTGGTGGCGCTGATGGTGGTGGCTGTTTCCTCAGGCTCATCGAAGGAGATGAGGTCATCCTGCGGAGCGGGGGCTGCCTCGGTTTGCAGGGTCACGCTGCGGGCCACGACGGCGGCGAGGGTAGATTCCTTCGGGCTGCGGGCGGCGTCTGCCAGCTCTTTGGCGATCGGAGTGCGAACGGGGATGCGTGCGGTTTCCGGGGCAGGAGCGATCACAGGTGCCGGGGCGATGACGGGCGCGGCCGGGATTTCCAAGGCAGGCGGCTCATCAATCATGAGAGACTGCGGCACTTGCAGCTCTTTGGGCAGCGCTGGTGCGGCGGCTTCAGCGTGGAGGCTGGACAGCGGGAAGGCCTCGCCCACGGCGGGCACGGAGATAAACTCCTCAGCCTTGAAAAGAAGGTCCGGGGTGGACTCCAGCTGAGGAGGCGGGGCGTACTGGGAATGAGCGGGGGCCCTCTTCGCAGCGGGCTCGCGCTTGGGTGCAGGAGCCGGGGCTGGAGCAGGGATGAGCGGAGCGGGGGTGGGAGCGACGGAGACGGGCATTTCTGCGCGCGGCTGCAACATTTCCGAGGGCGGAGCGGCTGCGGCGTGCGCATTGAGCTGGTTCAGCCCCAGGGAGCTGATGAGGGTGACTGCAACTGCATCTCCCAGCTTGGCATCCACACCGAGGCCAAAGAGGATGTGTGTCTGGTCCGGCACATGACGGCCGAGCTGCTTCATGACGCCCTCCACTTCCACCAGTGTGAGCGATTCGCCGCCAGCCACGTGGACGAGCAGGTTCTTGGTCTGGTGCAGAAGGCGGCCGGAGTCGATGAGGGGGCTCTTGAGGGCTTTCTTGAGCGCCTCGGATCCGCGGTTCTGGCCACGGGCTTCGCCGAAGCCGAAGAGGCAGCGGCCATTGGCATTGGCCAGCGCGGAGGTGAGGTCGTCCAAGCCGAGCTTCACGAGACCTGGGGTGGTGGTGATGGTGGAGATGGCGCGCAGGCTCTGGGCGATGAGCTGGTCCGCCTGATTGAAGGCCTTCTGGATGCCGTCCTTGGGCAGAATGAGCTCTCCCATGCGGTTGTTTTCAAACAGCACGAGGGCATCGGCTCGCTTTTGCAGCAGCTCCAGTGCCTCCTCGGCCTGCCCCAGACGGCGACGACCTTCAAAGCTGAACGGCATGGTGGCCACCACCAGCACGAGGGCGTTGGTGTTTTTGGCAATCTCTGCGATGACTGGCGCCGCACCGCTGCCGGTGCCGCCACCGAGACCGGCGCTGATGAAGATGATGTCGTGATTTTCGATGGCCTGACGGATCTGCTCACGAGAGAACAGGGCTGCTTCACGGCCTAGATCGGGATCGCCGCCTGCGCCGATGCCCTTCATGAGCTCGGCGCCCAGCTGGATCTTCACCGGAGCCATGGAGTGGCCCAGCACACGCACATCCGTGTGCGCGCAGACCAGCGTGGCGTCCACGATGCGGTCCAGGGTGATGCGATCGACAACATTGGAGCCTGCGCCGCCGACACCGACGATGCAGATGCGTGGCGCCGCCGTGCTGGCACCTTCAGGTGAATGGGAGCGGTCGTATTCTACCATAATCGTGGGTGGTTGAGGTTGGGCTGCTGGCTTGCTGAAAATTTAAAGTGTGACGGATGAGAGGAGCTCCTGCATGCGCCTGCCGAGGCGCTTGAGGGGCGAGAGGAAGGGCTTCTCGCTGTCCAGAATCTGCGCATAACGAATGAGGCCGATCGGGGCGGAGTATTGCGGATTCTCGAAAGTGGCGGTGATGCCGCTGACGGGGGCCGAACCTGCGCGCGTAACTTTGATTCCAAACACTTCGCGGGCCACTGCGTCAACGCCTTTCATCATGCTGACGCCTCCCGTGAGGTAAATGCCCGCGCCGAGGCGGCCGAGGTGATCCTCAACCCGCACGCGGACCTGGGTAAGTATCTCTTTAGTGCGAAGGTTCATCACTTCGAACAGAAACGCGCGCTCGATCTCTCCGAGCACCAAGCCGGTGTCGTCTTCAATGCTGAGCATTTCGCCCTCAGCTACATCTTCATAGAGCACACTGCCTTCCTCGACCTTGAGGCGCTCGGCGCGTCCGTTCGGGATTTGCAGAGCCATGGCTACGTCATTGGTAATGTGGTCGCCGCCGAGGGGGACGCAGCCGGAGGCGGTGATCATGCCGTCTTCATACAAGACGTAGTCACAAGTGCCGGCACCAAAGTCGATCATGAGCGCACCCTGCATTTTCGCTTCGCGTGTGAGCACAACCTGTGCCGCCGCGACGGGATTGAAGACCACGTCCTCCACTTCCAGCGGGATTTCACGCACGCAGCGGATGGCGTTTTGCACACGACCGCGTACGCCGTGAATGATGTGGTAGTCGGCCTCCAGCACACGTCCCTCGCGGCCGATGGGCTGGCGCACGGCCTCCTGGCCGTCCACGATGTACTGGCGCGTGACGCTGTGCAGGAAGACATTGGACTGCGGGATGGACACGCTGCGAGCGATCTCCTTGGCCTCTTCCACATCGTCCTCGGCGATCTCTGTCTGGTCGTCTGGCAGGCGGTGGCGGCCCCGATTGTTCAGGCTTTCGATGTGCGCGCCAGTGACGCCCAGGAAGACGTTGCGGATCATCACATCGCTGCGGTCCTCCGCACGCACGAGGGCGTCGTTTACGCAGGTCTGCACTTTTTCAAAGTCCACGATCTCTCCTTTGCGTACGCCACGGGAGGGGGCCTGGCCTACGCCGAGGATCTTGATGGCGCCGTCGCGCTTTGCCTCTCCCACGACCACACAGATCTTGTGTGTCCCGATTTCAAGACCTGCATAGATGGTGCTTTTGGCCATGAGATTCAGCGTGCGGGTGGAGTGGGGGCGCTGTCCGCCAGATTCAGCCCGGCGATGTCCGGTTTTTCGTGGAAGGTGACAGGGGTGTTGATGGTGGCAATGAGATTCAGTGTGGCGATCCGCCATTTGCGCGCACGGGCTTCGTGCATCACGCGGTCAAAGCGCGCCAGCTGCGGATCCAGATCATCAATGCCAAAGGTGATTTTGGCATCGCCGTTGAAATGAGCGACGAGCGACCAGGGATTGGGAATCTCGATCGACTCCAGAGTGGGCAGGCTGTCGCGGCGGTTCTGCAGTTTTTCCATGAGGCGCAGTGCGGCGTGCACCTGCAGGTCTGAAGAGGGCTTGCCTGGGATGGCCTCGCTCATGGCAGGGAACTGAATGCGCGGCATGGCCAGGTATTCACGTGTGATGACATCGCAGGGCACCGGCGCGCCTTCCGCGTCCATCAGGCAGCCTTTTCCAGTGAGCGGTCCCAGCAGCTTGTGCTTGGGGCATTCGATCCAGGCCACCGGCAGGCGCTGCTCCACGTCGAGCGTGAGCTTGCCGTGGTAGTCACGTTTGAGCACTGCGGACTTTACCTGCGGCAGACGCTCGATCTTGGCGCGCACCTCGCGGAGATTAACCGTGAGAAGGTTGGTGGCCTCGGTGAGCCCGGTGGCGGCCACAAGCTGCTGGCGCGTGAGCGTGCCCTGAGTGTTTACCTCCACCGTCTTCAGCAGAAACTGAGAGTTCTTTTCCAGGGCCTCGTGCCACGTGACCCAGCACACGCCGATGACGATCATCGCGGCGATGAGCCACATCGCCGTGCGGAATCCTCTGCGGCGGCGCTCCACAGCCTCATGTTCGCGAATGACGGGAGATTCGGGCTCGTAATCGATCACGTGCGTGCCAACACCCTTGCGCTTACGGGAAGGGCGCTTGGCTGGTTTCTTCGAACCATTCTTGGCGGCAGACATGAGCAGACGAACTGAGAAAGTCCGGTGACGAAAAACATACGAAACCGGTAGTTAATATCTCTTAAATAAGAGATTATCAGTGCGTTTGCCATAATTATTCGCGAAAAAATGCGCCTCCTGTATTCACAAACTGTTCAATTGCTCACAATTAGGTCGCGAATTTGGGAGGTGTATGGTCAGAGGGCACTCAGATGAATGTGCTCAAATAAGCTCCCGGATCGGTGCACCTTGGTCCACGATGAAGTTCGGGCGGCCCTGGTGGTCGGTGTAGGTGGTGTCGAGGGGCACGCCCATGTGGTGGTAGATGGTGGCGGCGAGGTCGCCTGGGGTGACGGGGCGTTCGTTGATCTGGCCGCCGTCTTTGTCTGAGGCGCCGATGACCTGGCCGTGGCGGAAGCCGCCGCCGGCGAGGCACATGGACATGACATAGGGCCAGTGGTTGCGGCCATCGGTGCTGCCCTGGGTGCCGAGGGTGGGGGTGCGGCCAAACTCTCCCATGCAGATGACCAGGGTGTCATCTAGGAGGCCACGTTCTCCGAGGTCGCTGATCAGCGTGGTGATGACGTGGTCGAAGACAGGAAGCAGGGGACGCAGGCCGTTCCAAATGCCACCGTAGGGTGGGATGTTGTCTCCGTGATTATCCCAGGTGCCGGAAGCGCCGTGGTTGCTGAGGTCGATGGTGACGAAGGAGGAGCCGCGTTCGACGAGGCGGCGTGCCAGCAGGGCCTGTTTGGCCCAGTCGTGGTCGCCGTAGCGGTCGCGTACTTTTTGGGGTTCGCGGCTCAGGTCAAAGGCCTCCTGAGCGCGGCCACCGGCCACGATGTCGAAGGCAGTCTGGGAGAAACTGTCCATGGCGCTCATCATGCCGCTGGCGTCGATCTCGGCACGCAGGCCGTCCATCTGCTGGCTCAGGGTCTGGCGTGCCTGCAGGCGTTCCATGCTGAGGCCTGCGGGGAGCTGGAAGAGCTTGGAGGCGTTGTTGCCATCAAAAGGATCGTACTGGGTGCCGAGGTAGCCACCCCAGCCCACGTGGGAGCGGGATTTCATGTTTAGCACCACGTAGGGCGGCATGGAGGGGTGGTTTGAGCCGTGGTGCTTGGCCACGATGCTGCCAAACGAGGGGTAGTACTTGGCTTTGGGATTGGTGCGCGGCTCGTTGGCCAGGTTTGCCGTCTGCATGACCATGTTGGGCTCATGGTTGCTGAAGCGGCAGTCCACCGAGCGAATGAGCGTGAACTTGTCCAGCATGGCGGCCTGCTTGGGCAGATACTCGCAAATGTGCGTTCCGGGCAGCTTGGTGGGGATGGTCTTGAAGGGGCCGCGAATCTCGCGCGGGCGGCCGGGCTTGGGGTCCCAGGTGTCGATTTGGGAGGGGCCGCCGGTCATCCAGAGCAGGATCACAGACTTGCCGCTTTTGGCGGTCTTGCCTTCGGCCCGCAGTTTGGTCAGCGCAGGAAGGGTGAGGCCACCCAACCCGGCGAGGCTCGTCTTGAGGACGGAGCGGCGGCTGTGGACGACCACACCGTCCCGCAAGCGCGGGTTCATGAAGCCGAAGGCATGCTGTCCGCCATGGCCGCTGCAGTGATGATCGGGAGAAGACATCGTGATCGGATACGCGAGAGAAAGCAGCTCTCTAGCCACATACTGCGAATTCGAAAATTACTTCGGCATCTGCAGATAGGCGATCAAGTCTGCCAGAGTCTGCGGCGTGAGGGCGGCTTCCAGCCCTTCGGGCATCAGAGAGGCGCCTGTACTCTGGAGTTTGGCGATGTCACTGCGCAGCACCGATTTCGTCATGTTGCCGGCCATTTTCAGGGTAAGGCTGGCGCTCGTTTCCGTGGCGATCACGCCATAGAGCTGCTCGCCGTTTTTCAGGGTGCAGTGGTAGGCCATGAAGCCGGGCTCGATGATTGCGCTGGGATCCAGGATGGAGTTGAGAAGCTTCTCGGCATCATGCTGAACGACGCTGCGGAGGTCCGGGCCGAGCTCGATGCCGACGCCGTCGAGCTTGTGGCAACTGATGCAGACCTGAGCGAAGGTGGTTTTGCCTCTGGCGGCATCTCCCTTGAGCTTGAGGGCTGGCTTGAACTTCTCGACCACAGCGGTGCGTGTGGAGCTGGAGGCATCTTCAAACACGGCTGAGGCCAGTTTGGCGATCTCCTTTTTGGGATGCTTGATCAGGCGTGCCCGCGTAGCTGCATCGCAGCCTTTGGCCTCGGGGCGCCGGAGCAGCGCGAGCGTCCAGCCGTCGTTGGAGAGGAGGGTTTCGAGGATCTGCATGCGCACGGCAGGCGTGCGCTCGTTCCAGCCTGCGAGGAGAAATTCAGGGCCGCTCTTTGGCTGAAGCCTGGTGACCAGACGCAGCACTCCGGCGTCTGCCGATTTCTGCCAGAGCTCAGGCAGCAGAGCTTTGACCATCTCCCGATGCTCGCGGTCTGAGGCCAGCAGTTCCAGGTCTGCCATGGGTGGTGAAGTTTGTGAGGTCTTCAGCGCGGCGGCCGCTTTGGCAAGCATGTCAGACATTTGTTTCAATCCCTGCTGCGCGGCTGGCGACGTGGTCTGCTTGGTGAACTGGGCCAGGGAAAGGCCGTTTTCATCCAGAACGGCCAGAAATTCTGAGGCCTGTTTTTGTGATGCCGGACGCGAAAGCAGAGCTGCCAGGGCGGTTTCATTTTTCACCGCCAGAGCGCAGCGAAACAGCATGCCTGCAACGCGGTTGTCGCTCTCGGGAGAAGCAGTGCAGACACGTTCCAGGTGTGGCAGTATGGAACTCAAGGCCGCGCCTTGCAGCGGTGACGCCGTGGGCGCTGTGCGGAGCAACTCCGCAAGCAGATCTGCCGCCCAGTCGCCACGCAGTTCGCCCAGGGTGCAGGCGAGCTGGAGCTGAACCTTTTCATCTTTGTCGTTCAGGAGTTTGGCCAGCGCCTGCTGCAATGCGGCTGAGTCGCCTTTCCATTTCAAATGCTCGGCCATCTGCAAGGCCTGCTCGCGGACGTGGGGGGACTCATCCTCCAGCAATTGCAGACACGCGCTGGTGGTCAGCCGGCCCTGGCTCAGCGATGCCCATGCCGCCTGCGCACGCGTCTGGGGCTGCTTGGATTGGAGGAGGTCATTGGTCTCCGCTTTCCTGTTTTCCCAGGCCACTTGCATCTGGGCCTTGTCGCGCTGCCATCCATTGGCAGAGGCAAGGCCTTGCCCTGCATCTGTGCGTGTGGATGGCGCAGAGATGCGGACCACCTTCCAAATGCGGCCCTTGTCATCTCCTTCGCGGTAGTGTGGCAGCAGTTCGTCTTTGCCGTTTTGTGGCAGCCACTGCGGGTGCTCGATCATGTAGCGGTACATGTCTGCCACCCACAGCGCGCCATCGGGGCCTGTGCGGACCATCACGGGGCGGCACCAGCGGTCTTCACTGGCGAGGAAGTCCATCTTTGACTCGGCGGGGTCGCGGGAGGCTTTGAAGGTCACGCCATCATCCTCCAGCACGTGGTGCTGCACCACGTTGTGGAAGGGCTCGCAGGTGAAGGCGTGGGTCTTGCCATCGCCAAACAGCACGCGGTCGCGATACACCTCGATGCCGCAGGCGCTGGTGAAACGGCCAGCCTGATCGAAGCTATGAAAACGCTTCTCCATGCTGCTGGCGGGATACACAGGGGGATTGCGCGGGAAAAGCTGGTGAACCGGGTCCGGGGGGATGACGTAGGGATTGCGGCGCAGATAGTGGTCCTGCAGCACGTAATGCCACAGCGGGAAGCTGTTCTGCACACCGAACCAATGGCCCCAGTCATCATGAGCGCGGCCGAACTGCGAGGGGCCGCTCTGCGGATCAAACTCACCCGTGTCCGGCTTGAAGCGGAAGTCGCGGCTGCCGAGATCGATCTTTTGCCCGGTGAGTTTGCACTCGATCTGGGTTCCCTTGTTGTAGCCGCCGTGGTGCGCCCCGGCTGCGCAGTAAACCCAGCTGTCCATGCCCCAGCGCAGGCCGTTCACGCGGAGCTGCTGGTTGCCGGTGCTGAAGCCGGTGTAGAGAACCTGCTTTTCTCCGCTCGGTTTGATAAAGAAAATATCCGGGGCGGCGGTCACGATGACGCCATCGCGCCAAGTCAGGATGCCGGTGGGGTAGCTGAGGTCGTTCACGATCACCGTGCGCTTGTCGTAGCGGCCGTCGGAGTTGGTGTCTTCGAGCATGACCACACGACCTCCCGCTTTACCGTTGCCATCCATGCCGAGCGGGTAGTCCGCCATCTCAATGACCCAAAGGCGGCCTTTGTCATCCCAGTCAAATGCGACGGGATCGAGAACCACAGGCTCTGCGGCGACGAGGTCGATGCGATAGCCTTCGCGGACGTGCCATTTTTTGGCGGACTCCTCGGGGCCGAGCGGCTGAGAGGCGAGCTCCACCTGTGGCTTGGGTGCAGCGGCGGCCGGTTTTTCCAAGCCGGTGACTGCCACGTCTGCGAATTCACCTTCCAAGGGTGCAAAGTCATCGCAGCGCCGTCCGAAGAAGAGCTCTGTAGCACCGGGCGCTGTGACGGGAAGCTCGGCGTCAATCTCTACCTTGCCATTCAGCATGACTTTCACGTGTGAGCCCTGGCGCTCCAGCTTCACTTCATTCCATGAAGCCGGGGTGATGAGCGTCTGACCGCGCACGATTTGATTCGCTGCATTGCCATTGTAAACAAATAACCTCCCAGGCAGCGAGTCTTTGTAGCTGCCGCCAATGCCAAGGTGGTCGCCGGGTGCCTGATGATCACCCTTTGGACCGCGAGAGATGAGATAAGCCGTCACGGGGCTAGCATCATTCGCCTTCGTGTTACGGAAGCGAAGTGAGGCCGACCAGTTTTCATGGCCCTTCAGCATGGTCGAGGTTTGGGCCCGGGCCTGCTTTGCTTTTTCAAGCCGCGCTGCGGCATCGCGCTCATTGGCTTCCTCCATTTTCGAGGTCTCCCATAGCTGTTCAATGAACTCGGGTTCGATGACCCGGTCCCAAACGGCGATTTCATCGATTTTGCCTTCGAAGGATTGGCCAAATGCAAGCATGCTCACATCCACCTTTCTGCTCTCCTTGAATGCTGGTTCGAGCTCGGTCGACATTTCCTTTTTTCCATCAAGGAAGACCGTCGTTTCATTTCCCTTTTTGGAATAAACAAGAAAGTGCCACGAATTCTCTGATATCACGGTAGACCCATGCTTGATGGCTGTTGGATCAGCCCCGGTGAGCATGATGCTTCGAGGTGATGTCCCATCTGCGCCGGACGGCCCAGGTATTGTAAGGTGCCATCCTTTGCCTCGTTTGTTTGAGAGGTGCACCCATTCAATGCCGGACCTGAATAATTCGGTTTCCGGTTTGTCTCCAATATCCACGAGGCGTCCCGCCCAGAACCAGAGAGCCACCGAGTGGTGATCTCCCAAGGCTGGAATGTATCCGTCAATCTCTCCTCCGGCGACATGGACGCAACGATTGATGGCTTCCGGGCCTGAGAAAGGTGATGAGCGCAGTTTTTCCTGATCGCCACATCCCGAACCCGAACCGACACCGGGGAGATACATGGCACATCTGGAAGTAGAGACCGCAAAGTGCAAATCCCGTCCTCCAGGACGTTTCAAGATAGGGACCTCGCTTCGCAGTGAATAATCTGTGGAGATTTCATCCAGCCGCCAGTACGCGACAGGCTTCGATGCGATGATGTCTTTCGCATAAGGGCCATTCTCGCTTTGTTCTGATCTCCGCTTCTGCCCCGTGACTTCTTCCAGCGCGCCCAGCAGAGTCTGAACCGACTTTGGTTCTGCCAGCACTTCGAGTCCTGCGGTGCGGGCGGGCCAGGTGGTGTAGCCGCCGAGTTTGTGCTGCTCTGGAGGTGGGATGTAACCTTCGGCGCCATTGGCCAGTTCAATATTGAAGTGTGATTTGGCGGGTGAAAATTTTTTCAACTTCAATCCCGTAATCGCATACACTTCGTTTGGCAGCGTGGCGATGCTCAGGTCGCCGATGCGGATGGCCTGCAGCTTTACGCTCGTCTTCTGCCGTTCGTGCAAGATCAGAGCCTCGCGGGCATAGACCTCCTCCTTGTTTTTTGGCACGTCGTTTTTGATCTTGGCGGCGATGGGCCGCGCCCAGGCGAGGCGCTTTTCGTCGGGGACACGGTAGTTTAACTCCAGCGTTTTCTCCACCATGCGGAGGGGAACGTGATCGTGATATTTGACCGTCTTCAGAGCCTGCATGGCACTTTCAGCCACAGCACTGGCGTATTCATCCAGCGTGATGTTCTTTTTTTCCGCACCGTAGTCCATCCACATGAGGTCGCCGCTAGTGCCCTGGCTCATGGCGCAGACAAAGGGGCCGTTGCCTTCGCCCTGCTGGCTCAATTTGGCTGCGAGGTGTTTGCAGAAGAGGCCGTAGTAGTCGGAAGAGATCGGGCCGCTGCCGAAGTAGTGCTGGGAGTAGTTTGCCAGCACGCCGAGCGGTTTGCCGTCGATGGTTTGCATTGAGATTACGGAGAGCTGGGGATCGACCGGACCGCTGGGGCCGACGACGTCTTTGCTGAGGTAGCCGGGATGCATGTTGGCGCGGCCCGTGGGATTGCCGAAGGGATCGACGACTTCTTTTCCTGGCAGACGAATCCAGCGGCGGTTGTGCGTATGTTCCCAGTCGTCAAAGCTGCCCCACCCGATGCGCGCGGGCTGCAGCGCCTTGTCCGCAGCCACGATGGCTTCGGCGATTTTTGGCGTGAGGAAATTGCCATACTCCGAGTCTTTGCGCGTGCCAAGGCAGCCCATGGCGGCGGGTGCGGAGTGCGTGTGCGTGGCGCTGACCATCATGCGGTCCACCGGAATGCCGCACTGTTTTGATGCGAGCGCCTTGGCTTCATCGATGAGCGTCTGCTCCATCATGCAGGTGTCCACGATGGCGAAGGCGATCTTCATCTTGCCGTCATCGAGAACAAAGCTGCGGACGTGCAGGCGGTCGGCGATCTTGTCCCCGCGTCCTTCGAGAAAGCCGCCTGCGATGATGCGTGGAAAGGTCTTTGGAGTGATGTCGATGGCGGAGACGCCTGCGCGGAAGGCCGGTTGAGCCTGTGCGGTGATGGCAGCGAGGCCGAGAAGAAACAGGAGAGACTTCATGAGAGTGGCTCAAACCAACGCTCATGAAGGCTACTTGTTTGCCTTTGATCAGGCGATCAGCGGACCCAGCGCGGGTTCGGCGAGCAGGCGCTGCACTTCAGCCACAAGGCCGTCCACCGGCACGGTGCTCTGGGAGCGGGCGAGGAGGTTCTTGATGACCACCTCGGGGTATTCAGTGCCGAAGGTGATGGCAAAACGTGCCTTGCGATCCTCGGCGGCCTGGAACTGCTTGCCCACTTTCTGTGCGCCGAAACTGTAGTCCACGCGCACGCCGGCGGCGCGTAGTGTCTGCACGGCGGCGAGCGCGTTTCCACGCTGGGCTTCATCTGCCACCACCACGTAGGCATCAATGCTGCTGGAGGCCAGCAGAGCGCTGGTCAGCTTCATCTGGGCGCCCGGGGTCTTTTTTAGCAGGATGCCGAGAACCACATCGCCCATGGCGAAGCCGGCGGCGGGCATGTCCACCTTGCCGTCGCTCATCAGGGAGCAAAGTTTGTCATAGCGGCCGCCGCCTGCGACGGCGCGCAGGCCGTGCTTGAGATCGAAAACTTCAAAGACCGTGCCCGTGTAGTAGGCCAGGCCGCGCACGATTGTGGCATCAATGCGCACCTGCTGCCAGAGGCCACGTGCGGTGAGGTTTTCGCGCAGGGCAGCGAAGGCGGGGTGATTTTCGTCTGCGGACGCCATGAAGGCGCGCACGTCCGTCAGACTCAGACCGATGGCGGCGAGCTTGTTTTCCGTGTCCTCGGGCTTGGCGCGTTCGATTTTGTCGATGATTTGAAGGAAGGTCGAGGTGTGCTCGGCCGGGATGTTTTTCTCAGAAAGATAGGTGTTCCAAATCTCACGATTGCTCAGGCGGATGGCGAAGTCTTCAGTGCTCACGCCAAACTCGCGCACGGTGTCGATAGCCAGCGCGATGAGCTCAGCGTCCGTGGCAGGGGAAGCATCTCCCAGGATGTCTGCATTGAACTGTACAAACTCGCGTGTACGGCCTTCCTGCGGCGCTTCGTAACGGAAGCAGGAGCCGATTTGAAACCACTTCATGGGCTTCTTAAAATCACGCTGCCGTGCCGTGGCCATGCGAGCCAGGGAAGGGGTCACCTCAGGGCGCAGAGAGACATCATCCTCCCCCTTGGTGGTGAAGCAAAAGAGCTGGCTGGTGATCTCATCTCCGCTCTTTTTGCGGAAGAGGTCGGTGGATTCCAGCACCGGCCCTTCATACTCCACAAAGCCGTAACGACGGGCGACCGCGCGCCAGGTGTCGAAAATGTAGTTACGCAATGCGCATTCTTCAGGGAAGAAGTCGCGAAAGCCTTTGACTGTTTGGATGGAGGCCATAGAGGGGGCGGGATTCATCTTCATGTGCACCGTGAACGCAACCGGAAATGCGGCGTGGCGCAGAAGTGACTTGCTGCATGCTCTCCGACCTGTTCGTGCGTGATTTCCGCTGCTTCGCTGAGGCGAAGGTGGAACTGCACCCTGATGTGACGCTGCTCGTCGGGCGTAACGCGCAGGGTAAAACGTCTCTGATCGAGGCCGCGTGTGTGCTGCTACGGCTTCAGTCTCCCCGTACGTCGAACCGCGTCGAGTTGGTGCGTTTTGGCGCCTCCACCTGCCTCTTGGAGGCGCACTGGCACGGCAGGCCCCTGCGCTATGCGCAGTCTGCCACCACACGGCGGCTTGCGGTGGATGGAGCCACCTGCAGCCGGTCGATGGATTATCTGGCCGCCTCCGGGCTGGTGGTGTGGATGGACCACCGAGATATGAGCTTGCTGCGTGGCGGGGCGGAGCACCGCCGCAGGTTTCTCGATTTTGCCGCCAGCCAGATGTTCCCGGACTATCTGCATGCCTTGCGTGGCTACGAGCGTGCGCTTCGTGGCCGTAATTATGTGCTGAAGCGGGATGCCGTCATTTCCTGGAAGCAGGCAGATGCCTTTGCCCGGGTGATGGACGGCTTTGCCCAAACGCTCTGGCAGAGGCGTGCGGAGTTGTGTGCAGCACTGCTTCCTGAGGTCGCAGTGGCGCATGCCAAACTGAGCGACGGGGCCGAGAAGGTGACCATCTCTTTCCAAAGCACTGGCGCAGATGAGCGAGGCTTGTTTGAGGCGCTGCTGGCTGTGCGAGAGGAGGAGGGCCGCAGCCGGTCCACCGCCCTGGGCCCGCACCGCGATGACATCGGGATGAGCCTGAACGACCTAGACGCGACCACCTTTGCCTCCGAAGGGCAGCAGCGCTCCTTTGCCCTGGCCATGAAACTGGCCCAGGCGCAGGTGCTGGAGCACGCCTGCGGCTCAGCTCCCCTGATGCTGATGGACGACGTCTTTGGCGAGCTGGACGCCCAGCGCCGCAGGGCTTTGCTCTCCCTCCTGCCGCCCGGAACGCAGAAGATCATCACCACCACCACTCTGGACTGGGCGGATGCCGACCACCTGTCCGGACGGGTCTATGGGGTGGACCAGGCGGTTTTGAGTCGGATCCGGGGCTGAAAATCTGGATTTTTGCCCGAAAAGGTCAATTCTGAGCTTCTTAGAAACATCCCTTGACGCAATTTCAGGCGGTTTTAGCTTTATAATGGGTTGGAATAACGCGCGCGCGTTGCCTTTCGTGATTCTTAAAACAAATGGAATTCCACGTCGCGCATACGGTTCTGATTCCTGATCGCATCAACACTTTTCCCATTTATTCTCAATGTTCGGCAAACTTTTTGGCTTCGTCGCCCAAGACATCGGTATCGATCTCGGCACGGCAAACACACTCGTTTATGTAAAAGATCACGGCATCGTTCTGAGGGAGCCCTCGGTGGTGGCGGTAAAATCAGGCAGCAATGAAGTGGTGGCTGTAGGCGACGATGCCAAGCGCATGCTCGGCAGAACGCCTGGCGGTATCACGGCCATCCGCCCGCTGAAAGATGGTGTGATCGCCGACTTCCGCGTGACCGAGGCCATGCTGCGTCACTTCATCAAGAAAGTTCAAGGCGGCGGCCGCAAGGTGCGTGGTCCGCGCGTCGTCATCGCTGTTCCCTCTGGCATCACCGAAGTGGAAAAGCGTGCGGTCAAAGAAAGCGCCGAGCAGGCTGGTGCACGTGAAGTTTACCTGATTGAAGAACCAATGGCCGCCGCGATCGGCGTGGGCCTGCCAGTGCAGGAAGCTGCTGGTAATATGATCGTCGATATCGGCGGAGGCACCACGGAGGTGGCCATCATCTCTCTCTCTGGCATCGTTTACAGCCGCAGCGTGCGCGTGGCGGGCGATGAGCTCGACGAGGCGATCATCAATTACATGAAGCGTGCCTACAATCTGATGATTGGCGAGCGCACTGCGGAAGAAATCAAGCTGCGCATCGGTTCGGCCTTCCCTCTGGGCAAGGAAACGACGATGGAAGTCAAGGGCCGCGACATGGTGGCCGGCCTGCCAAAGACCATCACCATCACCAGCCAGGAAGTTCGTGAGGCCATGCTGGAGCCGCTCAATGCGATCATCGACGCTGTGCGCACTACACTGGAGCGCTGCCCGCCTGAACTCTCCGCCGACCTGGTGGACCGCGGCATCATGCTCGCTGGTGGTGGCGCGCTGCTGCGCGGCCTGGACAAATTGCTGCAGGAAGAAACAGCGCTCCCGGTGCATGTGGCGGAAGATCCGCTCAGCGCCGTCGGCGAAGGCACGGGACGCGTGCTTAGCGAACTCGAATTCCTCCGCAAAGTGAGCACGACAGAAGTCTGATGACCGTTTCGTGCTGCATCGCGGCGTCTGCCAGACAGCGCCGCTTCCAGCCCGGAGGAAAGGCTAATCATGAAAAAGCTCAATATCCTCGCGCTTTTGATCTTCGTGGCAGGGCTTGTCGCCGTGTTTACGTTTGATACGGCGACCACCCGGAAGATCCAGGCTCGTGTCATGAGCCTGCTGGCGCCGTTCATCCACAGCAGCGCCGCCATGGAGCAGGCTGCAGAAAACGCTGTCGCCCCTCAGGTCAATCCCGCTGAACTCAAGCGCGAAAACGACGAGCAGCGTGTGCAACTGGAGCGCCTGCGCATCATCCAGCAGAAGTATAATCAGATTATCGAAGAGAACGCCAAACTGCGTCAGCTCATCGAGTTCAAGCAGTCGGCTCCGTTTAAGATGACGGCCGCCAAGGTCATCCGCCGCAGCTCCAGCACGTGGTGGAACAGCCTGATCATCGACAAGGGCTCTCTCGACGGCATTGGCACTGACAGCCCTGTGATCACATCCGTGGGGCTCGTGGGCAAGACATCGACGCTCGCGCCGCACATGGCCAAGGTGATCCTGCTGACGGATGAGATGTGCCGTGTTTCCGCCAAGATTGAAGGCACGCTGGAGCAGGGCATCCTGGCGGGTGAACGCGCGGCTCTGGAAGTGCGCCCGGAACTGCATCTGCGCTTTCTTAATCGCAACTCCAACATCAACGCTGGCGCAGGAGTGTATTCCTCCGGTGAAGGTGGAGTGTTCCCTCCGGATCTGCTGCTCGGCCGGGTGAAGCGCTTTGAAAATCGTGAGATATCTGGAGAGGCCGTCATCGAACCCGCCGTTGATTTCTCCACCTTGGATTATGTCTTTGTGATCGAAATGCAGGTGGCCGAACCCACTCCGGAGCCTGCGCCGACGCCGGCACGCACCAAGCCCTGAGCCGTCATGTTGTTTCACCCGATCTCCATCATCCTGCTGCTTCTCACCTTCATGGTGCAGGAGTTCGTGCCCGGTTTGGAGATTGCACAGTTTGCCACGCTGTTTCTGCCAGCGGTGTTTTTCTTCAGCGCATCAGTGGCCTCGCCTTTTGCAGTGATGCTGCTTCTGGCATTTATCACTGGATTCATCTGGGATGCGCGTCATCTGCCAGGTGTGGCAGAAAGCCTCTCTGGCGCCGAAGACATTTTTGGCACTGGTGCTGATGTGGAACTGGGAGCAGGCAGCCACCCGCTGCCATTCGGACTCTCCATCGCTTTGTTTGGCATGCTGGGCATCTTGCTGCAGGGGATTCGTCCTTTGTTCAAGCGAGGCCGGCTTGAGCTGCCGGTACTCATGGTGGGTGTGGCCACCTTTACATGGCTGCTCTCCCAGTATTTGATCATTACGTTCCTGCGCGGTTCTTTGCAGTTCCCCCCAGGAGTGTGGTCTAAGATGATCACCGACTCCCTGCTTGCCATGCTTGCTGCTCCGCTCATCTTTCTTCTGCTCTACTCGCTGGCCCGCCTGTCGAGCTATGAAATCAAATACGAAGGCCTGAGGTATCGCTTCGATGGTCGTTAAATACCGCTTCAGACTTTACCTTTTCACCCTCGCGATGTTGTGCGGGTTCGGGCTGCTCGTTTTCAGGCTCTGGTCTCTCCAGATTGACCGCCGGGAGGAGTTTGCCAAAATGATTCCTGGGGCCAAGAAAGAGCGCGCTCGTATTCCAGGGCCTCGCGGTGAGATCAAGGATCGCAATGGTGTCGTGCTGGCCACCAACAAGGCCAGCTTTGAAGTGCGTGTTAATCTCGCTGAAGTCGTCGCTGAGTACAAACGCCTCGTCAAAGAGAAGAAGCGGCCAGCCATTCCGGAGATTACTTTTGAGATCGTCGAAAAAGGCATCAAGCGTCAAAAGCCTGAGCTGGACATCTACAAGGTCTTTGAAGAGACCATCACGCGCAGGATGATGGAGATGGGCGTGCACAAGGACTACTCCGTGGATTCCCTGCGTGTGCATTACCGCAGCTTTGGCGGTGCAGTGCCCTGGGTCTATCGGGATGATCTGACCTTTGCGGAGTTCAGCCGCATCGCCGAGCACAACTTGGGGCTGCCTGGTGTCACTGTGGCGGAACGTGCTTCGCGTGTGTACCCGCTCAAGTCTGTCGCTTGTCACATTCTGGGCTATGTACGTCTGCCGGATGATCAGCGTGCCTCCGCAGAAGACCGCAAAGGCTGGGATTATTATGTGCCGGATGACTTTGGCGGTGCAGGTGTGGAGAAGAGCTTTGACAACTACCTGCGTGGCAAGCCAGGTGTCCGTGTGATGCAGCGCGATCAGCGCGGCAGACCTGTGGGCGAAGTGGATGAGGAGTACGTGGAACCGCGCAAGGGCAACGACGTCTATCTCACCCTGGATGCCCGCATGCAGATCATTGCGGACAAAGCCCTTCGAGACGCCAAAATCGGCCGCGGCGCTGTGGCCGTGATCGAGCCCAATTCCGGGGAAGTGCTGGCGATGGTGTCTGTGCCTTCCTTTGACCCGAACCAGTTTATTCCGAGCATTCAGCAGTCGGACTGGGATGCGCTGCTGGGCAATCCTACGATCCCGCTGCTGAATCGAGCGGTGAAGGGACATGTGCCGGGATCGACCTTCAAGATCCCGATTTCATTTGCAGGCTGTTTGGCTGGAATTCAGCTCAGCCACTTCAACTGCAGCGGCAGCGTTACTTATGGCAACAAGGCCATGCAATGCTGGATTCAGCGTCAGAGTGGCGGCTCCCACGGCACACTTGGGCTCAGCGATGCCATCAAGTACTCCTGCAACTGCTTCTTCTACCGTTACGGCAACGCCGCCGGCATCGGCAACATCACCAAAGTGGGCAAGATTTTGGGCATCGGTACCAGGACTGGTATTGAACTGGAAGATGAAAACCCGGGCATTCTTCCCAATCCTGACTGGCTGCGCGCCACACATCCCAATGAGCGTTGGAGTGACGGAGCCACCGCCAATACCTCCATTGGTCAGGGATACGTGCTGGCTTCTCCTCTGCAGATGGCCTCTGTCAGCGCGACAGTGGCAAACGGCGGCAAGGCCTGGAGCCCGCATCTGCTCAAGCGGGTGATGGATCATGACCAGGTGGTGCTGGACAATCCGCCGAGCCTTCGTGGTGACCTTTCCGCCAGTGTGAAGCCCGAGGAGATCGAGGTCATCCGCAAAGGAATGTGGAAGGTGGTTAACGATCCCTCCGGTACCGGTAAAGGGGCGCGCATCACTGGAGTGGAGGTAGCGGGCAAGACCGGTACGGCGCAAAACTGGCGTCTGGATGAAAAACACATCAAGCATGACGACAATCACACCTGGTTCATCTGTTTCGCGCCTTATAAAGATCCCAAGTTTGCCGTGGCCGTGCTGGTGCAGAATGGCAAGTCCGGTGGAGGATGTGCAGCGCCTGTGGCGCGTCGAGTGCTGGAGCAGTGCCTGGCACTGGAAAATCCGAAGTTTAACATCGCCGTGACGCCGATGGAGCCGGCGGAAGGGCATTTCAATCACATAGCAGCCGTCCAATACGCTGATGCTGCGGTGCCCGCTGAGGCACTCGGTGGGGATGAGGACGGAGACGTGGGCACGGGTGTGTCCGCGCCTGAACCGGATGGTGATGACGCGCCGCGTGTGAAAACGGCGCCCAACATCAAGCCGAAGGCCGATTCAGCGGGATCGGCCGGAGCCAGCTCTGAGCAGAAAGTACCACAGGCCGTGCCAGTGCGCAGGGTCGGTATCTTCAACCGGGCAGGCTCCCAGGAAAACAAACCTTCCGATGCTGCTCCTGGCGGCGGCGGATTATTCCGCAGGCTCTTCCGCTGAAGACTGCACTCATTTTCCCCAAGGAGACTTTACATCATGGCATTGACCTTCGTTCAGAGAATCAAAGAACTGCTTACCGGCAAACGCGACATCAAGAGCGGCGTGCGGCTCGTCATCAACTGCGAGAAACTTGAAAACCGTGTGGCGCTCCTCGACAAAGGCGTTGTCGAAGAGTACAACATCGAGCGTGTCGGCACCAACAGCCTTATCGGCAGTGTGTTCAAAGGACGCATCCGCAACATCGAACAAGGGCTCAAAGCCATGTTCATCGACATCGGCTTCGACAAAAACGCCTTCCTGCATTTCTGGGACGCCATTCCTGCCGCGCTGGATGCCGGGCTGGAGGAGATCAACCGTGGTGGCAGCAAAAAAAAGAAGCGCATCGAGGCCAAGGACATTCCCAGCCTGTATCCTGTTGGCTCTGAAATCATGGTGCAGGTGACCAAAGGACCCGTGGGCAACAAAGGCCCACGCGTGACCACCAACATCTCCCTGGCCGGCCGCCTGCTGGTGCTGATGCCGCTGAACGACACCTGCGGCATCTCCCGCAAGATCGAGGACCCCAAAGAGCGCTCCCGTCTGCGTAAGATCATTGAGAAGATCAGTCTGCCGGAAGGCATGGGCATCATCCTGCGCACCGAAGCCTCAGGCAAACGTGCGCGCCATATCGTGCGGGATTTGAACATCCTGCTCGACGAGTGGGACCAGATCGTGGCCAAGCGCGACGGGCAGAACGCCCCGGTCTGCTGCTTCCAGGAGCCTGATCTTGTGGAGCGCACGGTGCGTGATTTCCTGACCGAAGACATCGACGAAGTGGCCTGCGATGACGGAGCCACTGTGGAGCGCATGCAGCGCATGGCCGCGTTGATTTCCGGGCGTGCCAAACGCCGGATCAACTACTATCAGGGCCAGACCGCCATCTTTGAGCACTACGGCATCCAGAAGCAGATCGACAATGCCTTCTACCGCCAGGTATGGCTGCCTTGCGGCGGCTACATCGTCATCGACCAGACGGAGGCACTCGTCTCCATCGACGTTAACACAGGCCGCAACAAAGGGCATAAGGATGTCGACAAGCTGCTGCTCGAAACCAACCTCGAAGCCGCCGCTGAAGTGGCGCGCCAGCTCCGCCTGCGCAACATGGGTGGCCTGATCGTCGTGGACTTCATCGACATGAAGCATCGCCGCGACCAGCAGGCCGTGTACAAGCTCATGATGGAGCATCTCAAGCGTGACAAGGCCAAGACGCAGGTGCTGCCCATCTCGCAGTTCGGCCTTATGGAGATGACACGCCAGCGACTTAATGAGAGCCTGGGCACCACGCTCTATGAACCCTGTCCCTACTGCAAAGGGCACGGTCAGGTCAAAACACCGCTGACCATGAGTGTGGAACTGCAGCGCAGGCTGGTTTCTGTGCTGGGCCGCGCCAAGGAGGATCAGAAGAGTCTCATTGTCATCGTGCATCCCGAGGTGCTCAACCGCCTCAAGACTGAGGACGGCGAACTGCTCGTGGATCTTGAACGCAAATATCAGGCGCGCCTCACTTTCCGCAGCGATCCCGCCTTCCATCGAGAGCAGATCACGCTCGCGAATGCGACGACCGGCGAGGAAATCCGAGTTTAATTTCTTTCCTGCCGAGCTGACTGATGACACTGGGAGACGAGCTGGCTCGTCTCCTTTTTTTACCTTTTCAGGATAGCCAGCTATTTTTGCCAGCTGGTCTCCACCTGCTCGAAGGGAACATCCAAGGCGGTGTAGCGCTCCCAGTCTGTATCGTCAAAGTGCCACCATTCGCTCTCAAACAGGGCGAAGCCGTGCTTCTGCATTACTTCCTGCAGTTTGGCGCGGTTTTTGAAAGCGGCAGGTGAAACGAGATTGAAGTGTGCTCCTGCTCTTTCAGAAAAGTCGTCATGAGCCGTTGGCATGGTCAGTTCCTGGCCATGTGAATTGACGAGTGTCAGGTCCACCGCTGCGCCACGGTTATGGCGTCCGCCTTTGGCGGGATCTGCGACGTATCGAGCATCTGGCAGCGTTTTCCACATCGCACGCTGTACAGACAGCGGCCGGTAGGCGTCCCAGATTTTCAGGCCCAGTCCCATAGACTTGAGTTCTGTCTGTACTCTGGTCAGCTTCGCGGCTGTTTCTGGGCGCAGCAGCGCACGGGCGCTCTTTGGATAAAACGCGGTTTTGAAGAAGTTGTCTGCCGTTGTGTAGCGCAGACTGACCACCATGCCGTCAGCGGGTGTGCCGATCTCGACAAGTGTTTGAGCCGTGAGGAAAGGAGTGCTGAATAGCAGCAGGATGAGGATTCTCATGGCAGAAGGCGTTGGAATCCTGAGCCTCAGGCGCTGCTTAGCGCTGGGAAACTTTGCCGCCTTGGAGAAGCTTTTCCAGATTGGCATCAGGGCGGACGCCTTTCTTGATGGCCTCATCGTATTCAGCGCGCGCCTTGTCCCACTGCGGCGGATCCCAGGTGATGTAGAGCACGGCCAGATTGAAGTGGGCTTCGCCATAACTAGGGTCGATGGCCAGCGCTGTTTTGAATTCACGCTCGGCACGCTCGATGAGGCTCAGCTTGGTGGCGATGATGCCCAGGTAGTGCCTGCCGCTGGCATTGTCCGGGCGCTTGGCCAGACTCTTTTCAAAATAGGTCATCGCATCCTTCCAGCGCTCCTGCTTGAAGTAGGTGACGCCCAGAGCGAATGAGGCTGGCTCGTTGCTCGGATCATAGGCTAGTGCCTTTTGCAGAGCCACTTCCGCCTCAGCGTGCTTGTTTTCGCGCTGGCGAGTGATGCCAAGGCCGATAAGAGCGGTGACGTTCTTCGGCTCAGCGCGCAGGGCATCCTGGTAGAGCTTGGCGGCAGTGCCGAAATCCTTGTTCATGTAGGACTCATTGGCTTGATTGATGAGCTTTTCGACTGAGGTCGGTTCCGGCTGGGCCATTTTTTTGTCGCTGTCCGGCGAGGCGCTGGCAACCAAGGTGGCCTGAACGCCCTTTGCACCGAGGAGTTCACGTGCGACGGGATCTGTGAAAAGCTTCTCTTCATCAGGAGTGAGGATCATGCGTGCTTCCTTCATCTCCTCGACCTGCTTGATGAGGTCTTTGGAGGCGTTCTCCATCTTCTGGAGCTCGGCGATCATGAGATCCTTGGCCGCCTGCTGGCGATGCTGAGCACGGAGCTGGCGCATGATGATGCCGCGCAGCAGTTCATTCTCCTGGGTGAGCTCAGGAGTGGCGGCCATCTTGCCCTCCATGCCACCCGCTTGCAGTTCCTTGAGCTGCTTGGTCAGCTCGGCCACCTGAGTCTGGTAGGTGGCGCTTTCCTTGCGCAATTCTGCCATCTGTCCCTGCAGACCGGTGAGCTGTCCGCGCAGATCAGCGATTTCCTTGTCTTTGCGGCCCACATCTGCCTTGAGAGTTTCCACCTGCTTTTGCGCATCTGTGAGCTCTTTTTTCAGGCGATCATTCTCGGCCAGCAGTCGCTTCATTTCAGAGCTGACGGTTTTCTTCTTGAGGTCATCCACCTCGGCTTGCAGGCCCAGGCTGCGTGCACTGGCGGCATCCCGTTCTTTCACGGCAGCATCCTTCTGCTTCACCGCATCGTCCCTTTGGGCCATCGCGGTGTCACGGTCCTTCACGATCTGCTCGCGCTCCTTGAGGATTTTGGAGCGCTCCTGCTCGATGTCAGCCATCTTGGTGGAGGCTTCAGCCAGTTTTTGTGAGGCCTCTTTGGAGGCGGCCTCGGCAGCTTGCAGGCGCTGGCCGTTTTTGCGCATTTCCAGTTCCACGGCCATTTTTTCCTCCATCAGCTTGCCCATCTTGTCCTGAGCAGCGCGGCCTTCCTCCACGTCCTTGCCCATGGCGAGGATGGTCTGCTCCATGGCGGCGGCCTTCTTACCCAGTGCATCGTTCTGTTCGCGTGCGGTGGTGATCTCTCCCGAGGCCCACTGGTACCAGTTCTGCCATTTACCGAGGTCCAGCTGCTGCTGATTGGCTTTTGTTTCAAGTTCCAGCACGCGCTGCTTATACATGAGCTCCCACTGGCCGAGCATCTCGCTGAGGCTCGGGAGGGCTCCAGTAGTAGGGGCGGGAGCGGCTGCCGCAGGCTGTGCCAGCACCCCTGGAGTGGGGATGGCTGCCGTCGGGGCTGCCGCTGCCACCGGTGTTGAAACTGCCGGGGTGGGAACGGCGGCTGGCGCTGGAGCTGGCGCAGGTGTCTGGGCTGCGGTGGCTGCGCGAGACTGGAGGCGCATGAGTGCATCCTGAATCTTCTGCTGGCGCGCAGCACGCATCTCTGGCTGCCAGGTGGGGTAGTTCCGCGCGATGCTGTCCATGATCTCGCCAGCCTGCTTGAACTTGCTTTGTGCCAGCGGGATGTCTCCTGAGGCCTCCAGTTTGGCAGCCTCATTGTTGAGAACGAAGCCGCGGAAGTACTGCTCCGCCACGTCACTGCCCGTATCGATGGACTGGGCATGTGACACCGGAGCGGTAAGGGCAAGCGCCGCCATGAGGGTGAGGACGGAAAAACGACGATTCATGGAATTTTCAGGGGGAGGGGGACGAGAATACCGCTTCGCAGCGGCCTTGTAAATGATCTTGGCAGCCGGACTCAGGCCTGCCGCTGCCGCAAAACGGCCACCCAGCGGTCCACCGATTTGCCTGGTGCGTCCTTCAGGGACCGGCTTTCCTTGTTGCGCTTGTTGCTGACGACCTCCATGCCAAGCGACTCCAAGGCACGGAGGGCCAGCCGGTGCTCGACGTCAAAATAGCTCGTGATGACCAGCATGCCGTCCGGGCGGAGTTTGGCGATGCCCTGGTCAAAAATCTTCTTCCACAGCTCCTGCCCGTGCCAGAAGTTCTGATGGCGTAGAAACACCATGTTGAAGTCATCTCCTAGTTCCTTGTGCTGGTCGATCTTGGTGGCGTCTTCGATCAAAAACTGCGCAGGCAGATTGCGGTGAGTTTCACGCGCCTGCCGGATTTCCCGGATGCGGATGTCTGCGCCGATCATTTCCACGGCACCGCCTTGGGTCAAATCTGAGCCCACCTGGATCAAAGTCTCCGCCTCATCACAACGTCCGCAGGCAAGGTTGAGAATGCGCATGTCCTTCTGTCCGGCAGGCAGATGCGGGGACAGCGAATCGTGTAGAAGCGATTTCAGCTTCGACATGTCTTCCTCAATGGTGTTTGCCGTCTGCAAAGGGAGCTTTTGGGACTGAAAAAGTGGATTCATAATCACTCCAGTTTGGAAAACACGCCTGCTGCGGCTTTGACGGAGATGCCTTGATTGGCGGCATAGGCCCTGGCGGCGCTCATGCGGATTTCAGACAACGTTCCTTTGCTCAGCCAGACATCGAGCGCATCTCTCAGCACAAAAGCCCCCGGATACATCAGCTGCTCGGTGGTGAGCACCGGGCGGGTCTTCAAGGCAGCAAGATGAGGTTTGAAATAGCTGCCACTGACACAGCAGAGGATGATGGCATCCGTAGGAGGTGCTTCTGCGCCCAGAACGGAGACTGCCACGGGTTCATCCATGAGCCCATTATGGCCAATGAAAGCTGTGAGATCACACTTTCGGTCCCGCAGGCTGTTGAAAAAGGCCTCGAGGCACTGGTGAATGTTTTTGCCACGCCATGCTTCGGCGACCAGCGTGCAATCCTTGGCTGCATTCCGGTAAATGCGACGGTCTAATATCTGCAGCGTAGGATTGGCCTCTGCTTTTTCGAGCCGCCAGGACTTGCTGCGGGCAAAGATGGATCTGAATCCTTCGGAGGCACCCCAGTACAGATTGGACTCAGCATCATCGCCGTTGCCAATTTTGGCCGGGACTGGAGAGATGCCCTGGGTGGCATTGTCAGCGAGAGCGACAAAGACATGTACGCGCGTAGGAGCGGCAGAAGCATGGACGCCGCAGGCAGCCAGAACGAGGCCAAAAACGACGGTCCAAGTTTTCATGGCCTAAAATCAGAACTTCAGCTCCTCGCCGAATATCATGCGTGCGGCTTGGGCCACGTCTTTGTCGCCACGGCCCGAGAGGTTGGCGAGGATGATCTGGTCTTTGCGCATCGTGGGTGCCACTTTACGTACTTCGGCGATGGCGTGGCTGCTTTCGAGTGCGGGGATGATGCCCTCGACCTGGCTGAGTTCCTGAAAAGCCGCGAGTGCTTCCTGATCTGTGGCGTAGTTGTAGGTGACGCGACCTTGCTCATGCAGCCAGGCATGCTCCGGACCGATGGCGGCGTAGTCGAGGCCGGCGCTCACACTGTGGGTGAGCTCGATCTGGCCGTCAGCATTGGCCAGCAGCCAGGTCTTGGTGCCCTGGAGGACACCGAGGCGGCCACCTTGGAAGCGCGCGGCGTGGCGCTCAGGAATGATGCCGTCTCCACCAGCTTCGACGCCGGTCATACGCACGTCCTTGTCATTCAGGAAGGGATGGAAAAGGCCGATGCTGTTGCTGCCCCCGCCCACGCATGCCACGAGCAGGTCTGGCAGGCGCTCTTCGCGTTCCAAAATCTGGCGGCGTGCTTCCACGCCGATAACGCGATGAAAGTCGCGAACCATCATGGGGAAGGGGTGGGAACCGAGTGCTGAACCCAGGATGTAGTGGGTGGTACGAACATTGGTGACCCAGTCGCGCATGGCCTCGTTCACGGCCTCCTTAAGTGTGGCCTGACCGGCTGTGACGGCAACGACCTTGGCACCCAGAAAGCGCATGCGGGCGACGTTCAGCGCCTGACGCTCCATGTCCACCTTGCCCATATAGATGACGCATTCAAAGCCGAAGCGTGCGCATACTGTGGCGGTGGCTACGCCGTGCTGTCCTGCTCCAGTTTCGGCTATGATGCGTTTTTTTCCCAGGCGCTGGGCGAGCAGGATCTGCCCGAGGGCGTTGTTGATCTTGTGGGCGCCCGTGTGAAGCAGGTCCTCACGCTTGAGGTAAACCTTGGCCCCTCCAAGCTTTTCAGTCCAGCGCTCGGCAAAATAAAGCGGTGTGGGGCGCCCGACGTACTCGTGCAACAGCCGGTCCAGCTCTTTCTGAAATGCGGGATCAGCCTTGGCTTTCTCGTAATGGTCCGTCAGCTCTGACAGCGCAGACATGAGTGTCTCCGGCACAAACATGCCGCCATACTGGCCAAAGTGGCCATGGGTGTCTGGCATCACGGGGAGGAGGAGATTGGAGGCGGCGGTCATGGGGGAGGTGAAATTAGCCGACGACCGGACATTGGCAACGTCCGGCCTCGGATTCCGCAGGGGGGATTAGAGGCTACGTGTCCGGCTCAGGCGTTGGTCGCACTGCCTTCAAGCGCGGCGATTTTCTTCTCCAGAGTGCGCACGCGGTCGAGAAGATCCGGGATCTTGGCCGGGAGGCTTAGCATTTTACGCCCTTCCATGAGCGGGCGCGCCGGGTAGCCGGTATAGGCGCCGGGCTCCAAGATGTTTTTCGTGACGCCGGACTTGGCCAGGAACATGACCTTGTCCCCGATCTCCAGGTGGCCGGCTACACCTACCTGCCCCCCCATGGTGACATAATTTCCCAGGCGCGTGCTGCCGGAGATGCCGGTCTGTGAGACGATAATGCAATGCTTTCCGAGTGTGCAGTTGTGTCCGATCTGCACCAAGTTGTCGATTTTGCAGCCTTCACCGATCCAAGTGCGGCCAAAGCGGGCGCGGTCAATGGTGGTGCAGGAGCCGATTTCCACATCGTCATCGATCTGCACAATGCCCACTTGGTCGATCTTTTGATGTCGTCCTTGAACCATCTCGTAGCCAAAGCCGTCGCTGCCGATCACGGAGCCGCTGTGCAGGATTACCCGGCGGCCGAGCACGCAGTACTCCTTGATGACTGCATTGGCGTGGATGACGCAAGCTTCGCCGAGTTTTACACCACGTCCTATGTAAGCCCCGGCGTGAATCGTGCTGCCATCTCCGATCTGTGCACCACTTTCGATGACAGCATGCGGGCCTACGCAGACCTTTTGCGGGTCAAGCGTGACACCAGCAGCGATGGTGGCCGTGGCATGCACTCCTGGTGTGAACTCGAGGGCTGGAGGACCAAAAAAGCGGATCACATGTGAAAACGCCAAGGTGGGATTTTTGAGGCGGATAAGTGCCAGCCCTTCACGAGCGTCTTCGGCATTCAGATTTTCCGGGACCAAGGCGGCGGAGGCTTTGGTGGTCTTCAGAGCTGGCAGGTAACGTACATTGCCGAGAAACGTCACATCGCCAGGCATGGCTTCCATGAGAGAGTTTAGTCCAGTGATGACACTATCAGGGCTGCCAGTTGAAATGGTGCCTCCGACAAGTTCGGCAAGTTTCTGCAGGGTGATCGATTGGCTCATGAAATCAGGCGTGGAGAGAAAGCTGAAACAAAAAAGGCACGACGCAATGCTCTGCGGCGTGCCCTCTTAGAAAATGATCCAGGAAAGTTACTTCTTGGCGGCATCGGCCTTGGGGGCAGCCTCTTCCTTCTTAGGCTCGGTTCCCGGAGGGGGAGCGTCTTTGTTGAGTTCGACGATGAGCTGGTCTGTAAGGTCGGTGGCAGCACCTTCCCGGACGTGCAGGAGGATCGGCACGGTGGAGAGGCTGACGCCGGTCTTGTCGAACACAAAGTCAAAAGCGTCTTTCTTGGCGCGGGCGCGGACGACGTCGAGGATTTCCTCATACAGGCCCTTGCGGATGCTCATGTCCTCCTGCTTGAGCTGAGTCTGGCGGCGCTCGGCAAATTCCTGCATCTCCATTTCCATGGAGCGGAGTTCCTTCATCTTGTCGTTGAAGTCAGCCCCGTATTTGGCGCGCTGCTCAGGAGTGATGATGGAGTCCTGCGCCATCTTCTGGAGCTTTTGTGCTTCATTGGCCAGGTTTTTGTAAGCCGTGGAGCGCTCGTTCATCTCCTGGGAGGCCTTTTCGTAGTTGCCTTTGTACTTTTCGGCAGCGGTTTTGGTCTTGTGGAATTCCTGGAAGACTTTGGACATGTCGATGACGCCAATCTTGAGGTCTGCAGCCTGAAGTGAGGCGGTGGCGAGGAGTAGGAGGGCGGTGAGCGCGCTGCGAATCATAAGTAGGGGAGTTTGAAGGGGATTGGGAAAGGGGATAAACAAAATGTCCGTGGAGGGCTTTTAGAACTTGTAGCCCATGTTGAACTGGAACCGGCCGCTTCCAGATGTCTGGTCTTTGTCGATCGGCACGGCGTAGTCGACACGAATGGGGCCCACGGGAAGGAAGAGGCGCAGGCCGATGCCGGCGTCAGAGTAAATCTTGCTGTTTCCGTAGTTGGCTCCCGAGGCGCCTGAGATGGTGCCGATGTCTCCAAAGAAAACGACACGAGGAGATTTGTCAGCATTGGCAGTGATGTGCACAGGGACGGAAAACTCGCTGGTGGCGTAGATGGATGTAAGGCCCCCGATAGGCTCGCCAGTGAAGTCTTTGGGGCCGGCGTGACGATAGGCAAAACCGCGAATGTTGTTGGCACCTCCAAGGAACTGGCGTTCAAAGATGGGAACCCTCTTGCTGCCCTGCCAGCTGTTGACCACGCGGAACATTCCCTCAAAGCTGAGGATGGTGTCGCCGGGCAGGTTAAAATACTGTTGTCCGCCGATGTTTGCGCCATAGACAGGCACATTGCCTCCCAAGCCTGACATCATGGCACCAGCTTCAAACTTGTGGCCGCTGCGGGTGATGAACACGCTGTCACGGGTGTCATGCACCAAGTTGGCTTCCACCTTGCTCTGGATATAGGAGCCTGCTTCTTGCGCGATGGTGGGTGATGCGCCGCTGGCGATACCCTGGACCTTGATTTGCTGCAGGGTGTAAGTGGTGTCGATGTAGGCGTGCTCGCCAAGGCGTTTGCGCAGCCCGGTTGAGGCACCGAGATTGGTCTGATTGAAGAAGTTGGAGAGGTAGTAGAGGTTGTGGAAGAACGCTTCAACGGTCAGAGCAAGTTCGCGGCCCAGGAACCAAGGCTCTGTCCAGCTGACGGTGACGTCACGACGAAGGGCACCTGCTCGGATGTTGGTGTTGAAACGCTGGCCACCACCACGGAAGTCCTTCCAGTCGTTGATATCGAAGTTGGTCTGAGTGACCTGGATGAAACCGGTGATGCTGTCGATGGAGCTGAAGCCGGCGCCGAAATTCACCGTTCCAGTAGCCTGTTCTGCCACATTCACGTCCACATCCTTGTATCCAGGGGCTGTGGTCGGAGTATTGCGCACATCCACACTGCTGAAGTAGTTGAGATTTTGCAGGCGGTTTTTGCCAGTTTCGATTTTTGTGGTGTCGAGGATTTCACCAGGGGCAAAGGGAAGCTCACGACGGATGACTTCGTCCTTGGTGACCGAGTTTCCGGAGATGTTGACCTTGCTGATGTATGACTTGGTGCCTTCGGTGATGCTGAAAGCCACCGCCACCTGGCCAGGGCCGGATTCAGTGATGCTGGTTTCCACACGGGCGTCGGCGTAGCCGCGTGAACCGTAGTAGTCTTGAATCATCTTTTCGTCAGCCTTGATATAGCTGCCTACGTATGGGAAACCCGCTTCAGTTTTCACACCGCGGTTCAGCTCTTCAAAGGTGAAGATGCTGTTGCCCGAGATCTTGACGGCCGAGACGTCATATTTTGCCCCCTCGTTGACGACATAGACAATGTCCATCTGTTTGGCGGAGACAGGCTCCCGACGCACTTCGGTCACCTTGGCATAAACATAGCCTTTGTCCTGGAATGCCTGCTCGATCTTCTTGATGTCTTCCTGAAGGTCCTGGTTGTTGATCTTGCCCTTTTTGCCCCAGAGATTCCAGAAGTGGTGCTCCTGGGATTTGATCAGACCGCGCAGGATGCGTGATTTGATGGCGGTGTTGCCTTCAAAGCGGATGTCATGGATGATGCCGCGAGCCCCTTCGTCGATCTTGAAGGTTACAGTGGAAAAGCCCTCACGCTCGGAAGGGGTGATGTCGTAGTTGGCCGTCATGTCAGAGAAGCCCTTCTTCTCATACATCTCCACGATCTTTTGGTTCGCTGCGGCGAGCTTGATGTCATCCACGGGATCGCCAACCTTGACAGAGATATCCTTGCGCAGCTTGGCGCTGTCGATGGCCGTGTTGCCGTAAAACTTGATTTCGGCGATGCCACCGCGTCCGATGATTTCCACGATCACCTTCACCCCGCCGGCCACATCCACGGCGCGGATGTCCAGATTTTCCACAGCACCAGTGCCATAGAGCGTGCGAATATCGCGTTCCACAGACTCATTGGTGAATGGCTGGCCCACACGGGTGGACATCTGGCTGCGGATGCGGTTTTCATCCAATTTGATCGCACCCTTGAGAACGATCTGAACGTCTTGCACGATCTTCTTGGCCACGGGGGCTGCGGGGAAACCCACTTGAGCCTGAACCCGCAGCGGGGTGACGATCATGGCAGAGAGGGCCACGATAGATGAAAGTGTCAGGCGTGACATGAGGTGGAATCCGTAATTCATAGGCAAAAGCAATATAGGCAGCGGGAGAAGACTGGGCGGCAAGGCACGCCCAGACAGGGGGCTCAACAAGCGTGCAGTACTGCTTCCACAGTGCTCCACGTCAAGGCGTAAGTTCTAGGGAGGTTCTTGCCAAATTTTGCGCACCAACAACGCATGGCAGGGGTGGCAGGCCTGCTTTTCTCCAGTATGGGATTGAGAAATCACGGGTTTTTAGCGGCTTCGTGGCCGAAGAAACAGTTTCGTCACAGGCCATGTCTCATACCCATTTGCGCAACTACATTCAGCTCCACCTCGTGGTGCTTGCCTGGGGACTCACGGCCATTTTGGGCAAATTGATTGACCTGCCGCCGGTGGATGTGGTGGTGTGGCGCACCACACTGGCGGTGGTTTGCTTTGTGGGAGTGGCCCTAGTCTGTAGACATGCGCTCAAAGTCCCCCTGCCCAAGGCGGCTGCCATGATTGGCGTCGGAGCGATTCTCGGGCTGCACTGGGTTTTGTTCTTTTGGTCGGCCCGGCTGGCCACAGCCTCGGTGTGTCTTGCGGCCATGCCCACAGCCATGCTTTGGTGCTCGCTGATCGAGCCTCTCATTGATGGGAGTCGGCGCTGGAGGCCGGCGGAGCTTCTGGTGGGGGCGGTGATGGTCGGTGCGGTCTGGCTGATCTATCAGGTGGAATTCCGGTACTGGCAGGGCTTTTCGGTGGCCATTGCTGCCGCTGTGCTTGCCGCCTTTTTTGCCACGATGAGCAAGCAGCAGGTCTCTCGCGAGATGCACTGGAGTGTCATCGGCAGTTATCAGATGGCTGGGGCCTGTTTGGCAGCTCTATTTTCACGGCCGTGGCTGGAGGGAGGGCTGGCGCCTGCGATTCCCCATGGGCCTTCGATTATCTGGGTGGGTCTGCTCGGGCTCGTCTGCACTGCGGCTGCTTATGCCGCCTTCATGGATGTGCTGCGTCGAGTCAGCGTTTTCACTGTGAACGTGGTTTACAACATGGAGCCGGTTTACGGTATCGTGCTTGCTGCGCTGATTTTTGGACGTTCTGAGTTCATGAGTTCGGGCTTTTACGCAGGGGCTTCGGTCATCATCGCCTTGGTGCTGGCCCTGCCCAGGATCAGGCGCTGGGTGGAGAAGTGACAGCGCTGGACACGGCGCACGCTGTGGGCTTGCATCGTGGTCTCGATTGAACCATCTCCGTCACATCCTTGTTTCCGCCTCAGCCGGCTCTGGTAAGACCTACCAGCTGGTGCGGCGGCATCTGCATCTGCTCACGCTTGGGCAACCGCCCGAGAGCATTGCTGCGATGACCTTTACCCGCAAGGCGGCGGGGGAGTTCTTCCAGCGAATTCTGCAGCGGCTTTCGGTGCTTTCCCAGCAGCCTGGAGATGCGCATTCTTATCTCGCGGGTGTAGAGCCCCTGCCTGCGGAATGGCCCGATTTCAGCGACTTGCTGCGCAGGGTCACCCAGCGGCTGCATCGTTTGCGGCTTGGGACGATGGACAGTTTTTTCTCCAGTATCACCGCCTGCTTTCCTCTGGAGCTTGGCCTGCCGCTGGGGGCCACTGTGATGGCGGAAAACGAGGCTGCGCAAGCGCGGCGGGAGGCGCTGGATGCCCTGCTGGAGCAGATCCATTCCTCGCGGGATGATCAGGCTGGCCGGGCATTGCTGGAGGGGTTTAAACAGGCCACCTTTGGCATCGAAGAGCGCAGCGCTGCCGGCAGTCTGGAGTCCTGGATCGATGACCATCACGCCACCTGGTTGGACAGTGGCGATGGCTCTCGCTGGGGGGCACTGCCTGGACTGGAGAAGGAGGGGGCAAGCGGCCTGGGAGCCGCGCTGCAGGCCCTGCAAGATCGCTTTGCGCCACGCACGGACGAAGGAAGGGATTTTTTGGACCAGCTCATTGCCCAAGCCTCTGCCTGGGAGCCTGGAGCCACTCTGCCGCTGCGGGTGAAGTACTTTCTAGAAAAGACGAGCGCTGTCTGGCCGGAGCTGCAGGCTGGCAGGGCGGATATCAGCTGGGGAAGAGGCAAAAAAACTGAACTCAGCGGCGAAGTGGCGCGCGCCTGGGTGCGTGTGGCAGGACTGCTGCTGCAGCAGGAGCTGTCCTGCCGGGTGCAGCGCACCCAAGGCATGGCGGCTTTGATGTCTCTCTATGAGGTCGAATACTCACGGCGTGTGCGGGCGCGTGGCCGGCTCTCCTTTGCCGATGTGCAGCGCCTGCTGGCAGCTGCCTCCACGGATGGTGCCGAGTGGGCTGACGGAGAGAGTGCTGATTTGTGGTTTCGCCTCGACGGCCGCTACGACCACTGGCTTTTCGACGAATTCCAGGATACGAGCCGCGTGCAGTGGAACGTCGTCAGCGGTCTGGTGGACGAGGTGATGCAGGATGATTCCGGCAGGCGCAGCTTCTACGCCGTTGGAGATCCCAAGCAGTCCATTTACCTCTGGCGACAGGCAGAGCCGGGGCTGTTTGACGATGTGCTCCGCCAGTGGCCGGGCCATGATGAAGAGGGGCTGGAACCGCAGACACTCAGCCAGTCATTCCGAAGCGCTCCGGCGGTGCTGGAGGCAGTGAATGCGGTTTTCGAAGACGAGGCCAGGATCGAGGCGTTGCTGCCCGGATGCACCGCAGGCTTTGCATTCAAGAGGCATCTGGCTGCGGAGCGGAACAAGAATGTGAGAGGCTGCGCGGCGCTGCTCAGTGTGCAGAATGAAGAAGGACAGCGCAGCACTGGCACCACGCCCGCAGTGACGGCACTGCTGAACGAGATCCGCCCCCTGGAGCGCGGGCTGACCTGCGCCGTCCTGGTGCGGGGCAACAGAAGTGCCAACGCGATTGCCGAGGAACTGCGCGCCACCACGGGCATGGAGGTCGTGTGCGAGTCGCAGATCTATCCCGCCACGGACAACGCTGTCACGCTGGCGCTGCTTTCGCTTTTGCAACTGGCGGCGCATCCAGGGGATATCCTGGCGCTGGAGCACCTTAAAATGACGCCGCTCTGGCCACAGATCGAAACGCCGGACCGTGGCTGGCAATGGACCTGCCAGCAGGTGCGTCGTTGCGTGCTGGAGCATGGCTTTGTCGGCTTTGTGGAGGCATGGGCGCAGCACCTCCGCGCCATGCTGCCGGAAATGGATGTGTTTCACGAACTACGGCTGCGGCAGTTTGGCGAAATGGCCGCCGCTTTCGACTCAGGCGGCTCTCGGGACATCGATGCCTTTCTGCTGCATGTGCGTGAAATGCCTGTGCAGGTGCGCGGTGCGGCCAATGCGGTGCAGGTGATGACGGTGCACAAAGCCAAGGGGCTGGAGTTTGATGTGGTCATTTTGCCGGATATGGACGGCGATTCGATGAGCCATGTGCGGTCACGGTCGCTGCTCGTCAGTCGTGACGCTCAGGGGAGGGTTTCGTGGGTGTTGCAGGAGCCGCCTCGCATTTTTGCCCCGTTCCACGAGGCGCTGAAGCAGGAGCAGGATACAGCCCGGCAGAGGGCTGGATTTGAGTCGCTTTGCCGCCTTTACGTGGCTATGACACGGGCAAAACGTGGTCTATACATGATCGCTGAGCCACCGCCCAAGGCCAAGGAGCCCACGATGAAGGAGGCGCAATTTGTGCGCCGGATGCTGGCCGTGGAAGGCGAGGGCGACTCCTCCGGTCCCTGTCTAACCGAGTGGCAGACGGGCGATCCCGAGTGGTACGTCCACCTCCCCTGTCATCCTCCAGGACCACCTGAAATGGCACTTACAAAGGCGGGGGTGGGGGGGCTTCTAAGGGAGCATCAGCCACTGGCCCGACGGGTCACGCCTTCGGGCGAGGAAGACTTTCAGGTCAAAGGATCCATGCTCTTCAGTGCCGGGCGCGAGCCTGGGCGCCGGTTGGGTAATCTGGTGCACGAACTCTTTTCCCACGTGGAGTGGTGGGATTCCACCTCCGGCATGGAAGACCTCGAAGCCCGCTGGCGGGACTTCGGTCTCCTGCGTGGAGAGGCGGTGGAGGCGGCGGCGCTGGCCATGGTGCGTGGCGTCCTGCAGTCTGCAGCGGCATCATATGCCTTCGGCCAGCCAGGAGCCGGTGCCAAGGCCTGGCGGGAAAAGCCTTTTGACCTTATCCATGAGGGAAGCTGGATCAGTGGTGTTTTTGACAGAGTCATCGTTACTCAAGAATCCGTGCGACTGATTGATTTCAAAACAGACGAGGTGCCAGATGAAGAGGCTCTGGCGGAAAAAACGGCGGGTTATCGCCCGCAGATCCTGCTTTATCGGCAGGCCTTGAGGCGGCTCACGGGGCTGCCACCTGAAAAGATCGAATCTGCCCTGCTTTTCACCCGAAACTGCCGCTTGGTGAGCATAAAATGATTTTTTTTGAATCCGGAGCGTCTTTCATGACGCAAAAACTTGTGTGACCGCAATAGCTCTGGCATGGAATCCGCGCTTGGCAGCCTATCCGGCTACGCCAGCGTGCCAAACTCCCATGAGCCAGCCAGAACTCAGCGAAGATGAACTGCTCCAGCGTGCTGGACGTGGGGACGCGCGCGCGTTTGACCAGCTCTACGACAGGCTGGCACCACGCCTGTTCGGCCTTCTGCGTCAGATGCTCTATGATGAAAAAGAGGCAGAAGAGGTGTTGCAGGAGGGCTTTGTGCAGCTCTGGGAGCGTGCTCCCAGTTTTGATCCTGAGCGAAGCAAGGCTTTCACCTGGGCGGTCATGCTCTTCCGCCACAAGGCGATCGATCGCATGCGCATGCTTGGCCGCAGAAACCGACTCGTGGATGGTGCGGTGCTGGAGCAGACCACCCTCGGTGGCTCCTCCCAGGCTGCTGATGAAGCCCTGCAGGATGCTGAGCGCGGCGAGGCGGTGCGTCAGGCGCTGAATGAACTGCCCAAGGAGCAGCGCCAGCTCATTGAATGTGCCTTTCTCAAAGGACTCACTCACCACGTGATCGCTGAATCGTTCGGCATGCCGCTGGGCACTGTAAAGACCAACATCCGCCGCGGGCTGCTGCGCCTGCGCGATCTTTTGAAAGGAGGGGCATAATGGAACAGGAACGATTTGAAGAACTGGCCGCCATGAATGCCCTTGGCATGCTGGAGAGCGACGAGAAGCGTACACTGGACGGCACCACCACACGGGACAAAGATCTGCGTACGCTGGGGCTCGAGCTTGATTTGACTGCGGCGGAGCTTGGTTATCTCGTTCATCCTGTGGCGCCCCCCGCCGACATGAAGAAGCGCATCCGCGCTAAAATGCGTGCCAAAGGGGTGAAGGGCATCGGTCTTTCTCGCGGTGCCATCATTGGTGGTGCTGGCTGGGCTCTGGCCGCCAGTTTTGCCGTGGCATCTATCTGGCTGTGGAGCGAGCGTGCCGGTATGAAGGAGCAGCTGGCTGCCGCCTCCCGCGCGATTGCCCCTCCCGTTAATCCAGTCGCTCCTGTCGTGGACGATGGCAAAGCCAAGGCGCGCACGCTGGAAGAAGAGCTCAAAAAACGCCGCGACGAATACGAGGCGCAGAAAAAAGCCCTCCAGGTGGAGATCGACACGCTCCGCAAGCGTGAAACCGATGCCAGCGCCCAGATTGCCAAACTTACCGCCGATCTAGAGGCGCTGAAAAAGCAGGAGCAGGAATCCCAGCTCCAGATTGCCACACTTCAGAGCAAGGTCTGGGAATACCGCCGCAGCGAAATGCTGGTGGTTTGGGACCAGAAGCGCGGTCAGGGCGTGATCGTGCTCGACAAAATGCCGAAGGTGGAGTCTGACAAAGACTACCAGCTTTGGGTCGTGGATCCCAGCAAGCCTGATCCAGTCAGCGCTGGGGTGGTGACCGTCGATCCTAAAGGATCGGTGAAAACCGTTTTCAAACCTGTCGAAGCTGTGAAAGGGGAGGCCAAATTTGCCCTCAGCGTCGAGAAGAAAGGTGGCGTGCCAAAAAGCGAAGGTCAGCTGCTGATGGTGGGCCCGTAAAGCTGAGCGCACTGTCTATTCCGGCAAACAAGATCGAAGAGTCGTCAGACAAACTTTGCAGCCCATCCAAAGGTGTCTTCTGCTGAAGGTGAGCGCAGCGAGGAGGGGCTTAACCGTTCCAGCCACCGCCCATGGCTTTGTAAATCGTCACCCAGGCAGTAGCCACGCGGGTGCGGCTGACGACGATGTCATTCTGCGCACCGAGGGCCATGCGTTCTGCGTCCAGCACGGTCAGGAAGTCCGCGATGCCGTCCTGATAGCGCTTGCGAGCCAGGGTGGCGGCTTCGCGCGCTGAGGCTGCGGAGGCTTCCAGATGGCGTAGGCGAAGGCGTTCGCGATCATAAACCGTCAGCGCGTTTTCGGCCTCTTCGAGCGCCAGAAGTACTGTCTGCTCATAGCGGGCCAGGGCGGCGTCAGCGCGCTTTCCTGCGGCTGCGATCTGTTGTTTAACGCGGCCTAGATTGAACGCAGCCCAGGTGATCCGGGGGCCAAAACTGTAGCCGTCAGCATTGGGGCGGTCACCCATGTATGCGAGTGAGGCGGCTTCAAACCCAATGCGACCGTTAAAAGTGACACGCGGGAACAGATCCGCCACGGCCACACCAATGCGTGCTGTTTCTGCTGCCAGAATATTTTCGGCGGTGCGGATGTCCGGACGGCGGCGCAGCAGTTCGGCCGGTTTGACGATGCCGATGTGACCCGGGACTGCGGGCTGCTTTTTGCTCACCTGCAGTTTGGCCCGGAGTTCAGACGGATTTTGCCCGCAAAGCACGGCAATGCGGTGAATCGACCTGGCGACGTTTTCCTGGTAGGTGGGGATCTGTGCCATGGTGGCGTTCCATAGCGCGTTTGCCCGCGCCACGTCCAGCTGAGTACCGCGGCCGCCTTTGAGCGAGGCTTCGGCAATGTGCAGGGCATCTCGCTGATTGCTGGCGTTTTCATTCGCCACGGTCAGCTGGGCCTGGGCTCCGCGTAGCTCCATGTAGTTGCTGGCCACCTCGGACTGCAGGGAGATCAGCAGGTCCTGCAGATTGGTGTCCATGGCGCTGGAGTTGGCCTTGGCGGCTTTCACGGAATTGCGGATGCGGCCAAAGAAATCCAGCTCCCAGTCTGCATCAAATCCGGTGCGGTACAACTCGTAGTCGCGCGTGCGCAGGCCTGAGAAGGATGTGGCGCCGCTGCGGGTGTTTTCATACGTGGAGCCCAGCGTGACCGTGGGCGCATAGTTGAAACGGGACTCTCGCCACAGAGCACGTGCCTCCAGCAGGCGCGCACGTGCGGCGGCGATGTCCTTGTTCTGAGCCTCGGCTTGCGCCACCAGTTCGTTCAGTGTGCTGTCGTTGAGCTTGCGCCACCAAGCGGTGTCCACCTCGTGGGCCCGCTGCTCCTGCGTGCTGCGGGAGGCATAGTCCGCAGGCATTTTGGGCCGAGGCTTGACGAACTTTGGCCCCACATTGCAGCTGGAAACCAGGCAGACGATGAAGAGGAGGGAGCTAGTGGGCTTCATGAATCACAGGGGCGGTGGCAACGGACTGACGGCGGCTTTCGCGGCGCTCGACGAAGGCGCGGATGATGACGTAAAACACAGGCGTGAAAAGAAGGCCGAAGATGGTGACCCCGATCATGCCGAAGAACACCGCCGTGCCAAGCGCCTGGCGCATTTCTGCACCGGCACCCTTGGCGAGCACCAGCGGCAGCACCCCAAGGATGAAGGCAAAGCTGGTCATGAGAATCGGGCGCAGGCGCAGGCGGCAGGCCTCTACAGCCGCTTTCACACGGTCCATGCCGCTGTCTTGCAGCTGCTTGGCAAACTCCACGATGAGGATGGCGTTTTTGGCCGCGAGGCCCACGAGCACCACCAGCCCGATCTGCGTGAAGATGTTGTTGTCTTGCGCTCGCAGCCACACGCCGCCAATGGCCGAGAGAAGGCACATCGGCACGATGAGGATGATGGCCATAGGCAGGCTCCAGCTCTCATACTGGGCGGAGAGCACCAGGAAGACGAAGATCACGCACAGGGGGAAGATGTAGATGAGCGTGTCCCCAGCCAGAATCTGCTGGTAGGTCAGGTCGGTCCACTCGATGGCAAATCCCACTGGCAGGTGTTCCTTGGCCAGGCGCTCAATCTTTTCGATCATCTGGCCGGAGCTGACGCTGGGCAGGGTATTGCCGTTGATATCGGCGGAGTAGTAAAGGTTGTAGCGCTGCACGCGGTCGGCGCCGCCGGTTTTCACTACTTTCACCAGCGCTGCCAGCGGCACCATTTCGCCTGCCTGGTTACGGATTTTGATGCGGCTCACATCCGATGGATCTTTGCGGTATTCCGCATCCGCTTGTGCGGTCACCTGGTAGGTGCGGCCGAAAAGGTTGAAGTCGTTCACATACACAGAGCCGAGGTAGATCTGCAGCGCTTCATTGAGGTCTGCCAAAGACACACCCATGGTCTTGGCCTGCGCACGGTTGATCTCCAGCTTGAACTGGGGAGTCCGGGCTCGGAAGCCAGTAATGAGGGAGATCAGACCAGGTTCCTGCTGGGCCGCGGCCAGCAGCTTTTGCGTCGCGGCCTCCAGTGCTGGCAAGCCTGCGTTGTTGAGGTCCTGAACCTGTATTTTGAAGCCTCCTGCGTTTCCAAGACCACGGAGAGGCGGCGGTGGCAGCACGAGCACGCGCCCCTCCTGAATGGTGGAGAATTTTTTGCGGATGACTGTCAGGAGTGCATCTCCCTTCAGGTCTGGAGACTGGCGCTTCGCAAAGTCGTCAAAAACAAGGAAAGCCGCGCCGACGTTGGGCTGGTTTGCCTGCAGCACGGAGGAATAACCAGAGATGGCAAAGGTGTGCGCTATTCCGGGAATCTCACGTGCCATCGCGTCCATCTTGCGCACCACGGCGTCGGTCCGTTCAAAGGCCGCGGCGTCTGGCAACTGCACCAAAACGATGGCATAGCCCATGTCCTGAGAGGGGATGAAGCCGCCGGGCACATCCTGGAAGAGTTTGCCCGCCAGCCCGATCAGCGCGCCATAACCAATAAGTACCAGCAGCGCCAGACGGATGAGCTTTCCGACAAGAGAAGCATACAGGTCTGAGCCAAGCTGGAACACACGATTAAAGCCCTTGAAAAACCACCCCAGAAGGAGGTTGAGCATACGTGTGAACCAGTCCTGCTTAACCCCATGCGGCTGCAGCAGCAGGGCGCAGAGCGCAGGGCTCAGCGTCAGGGAATTGAAGGCGGAGATCACGGTGGAGACCGCGATAGTCAGCGCGAACTGACGGTAAAACTGGCCGGTGATTCCGCTGATGAAAGCCGTGGGCACGAACACGGCGCAGAGCACCAGCGCCACCGCGATGACGGCCCCGCTCACCTCATTCATGGCACGCACGGAGGCCTCTCGCGGGCTTAGGCCCAGCGCGATGTTTCGCTCGACGTTCTCCACCACCACGATGGCATCGTCCACCACGATCCCGATGGCGAGCACCAGCCCAAACAGCGAAAGGTTGTTGAGCGAGAAACCCATCCACTGCATCACGGCCAGTGTCCCGATAAGCGACACGGGAACAGCCAGCAGCGGAATGATTGAGGCTCGCCAGTTTTGCAGGAAGATGATGACGACGAACACGACTAGCAGGATCGCCTCCATCAGCGTGTTCAGCACTGACTTGATCGAGGAACGGACAAACTTGGTGGTGTCGTAGTTGATGGCGTAGTCGATGCCCGGCGGAAAGCGTTCCTTGAGTTGTTTGAGGCGTGCATAGACGGCATCAGCAGTCGCAATGGCGTTGCTGCCCGGAAGCTGAAACACGCGAAGAGACACGGCATTGTACCCGTCCATGTAGGTGCGGCTGGAGTAGTCGCGGGAGCCCAGTTCGATGCGCGCCACATTGGCCAGTCGCACCACGTCGCCCTGCTTTCCGGTCTTGAGCACGATATCACCAAACTCCTCGACCTTCTTCAGGCGACCGGGTGCCGTGAGCGTGTATTGAAACTCCGAGTCCTTGGAGGCCGGCGGCTGGCCTAGCGAGCCAGCGGCCACCTGCACGTTTTGCTCGCGGATCGCACGCACAATATCACCCGCTGTCAGGCCCAAGCCGGCGACTTTTTCCGGGTCCAGCCAGATGCGCATCGAGTAATCCATCCCACCCAGTGCTGAAGCCTCTGCCACGCCTGGAATGCGGGCGAGCTCGTTTTGCACCTGCAGCGTGACGTAGTTGCTCAGGTACGCGACATCACGTGATCCGTCAGGACTGTAGAATTGGGCTGACAAGGTCAGGTCGGGCGAGCGCTTGTTCACATTCACACCCAGACGGCGCACCTCCTCCGGCAGACGGGAGACAGCGGCATTCACGCGGTTTTGCACCAGCACCTGCGCCTCGTTCAGGTCTGAGCCCAGGCGGAAGGTCACTGTGATCTGCACCTTGCCATCGCTCGTGGATGAGGAGGAGAGATACAGCATGTCCTCCACACCGTTGATTTCCTGCTCCAGCGGCGTGGAGACGGTTTCTGCCAGAGTGCGTGCATCCGCGCCTGGATAGGTGGCCGAGACGACAACGGTGGGGGGAATGACCTCGGGATATTGCGCGATGGGCAGCGCCACATAGGCGAGCACACCCAGCAGGGTGATGACGATGCTCAGCACGGCCGCAAAGATGGGCCGGTCCACAAAGAAGCGGGCGAAATTCATGTCAGTGTTATTTGGTGGCTTCCGCCGCAGGCTGCATGTCGGTCAGTGTGGCCTTCACTTTCACTCCGTTGCGCACACTCATGAGGCCCAGCACGACCACTCGGTCGTCCGCTTTCAGTCCTTTGCGGATGACACGCATGCCATCCAGAAGCGGGCCCAGTGTGACAGGTTTGTAAACGGCCTTGTCCTCGGCATCCAGCACCCACACAAAGCTGCTGCCCTGGTCGTCTCCCACAGCAGAATCTCGAATCAGCAGGCCGTCATACTCGCCGCTGCCGGGGATGCGCACGCGGGCAAAAAAGCCCGGGGACATGAGGCGGTCGGCATTGGGAAAAACCGCACGGGCACGGATGGTGCCGGTGGCGGGATTGAGCTGGTTGTCCACGAAATCGATCTCTCCGTGGTTGGGCCAGCCATCCTGGTTCAGCAGTTCCATCTGGGCTGGAATGCGGGCAAACATGGCGCTCGTGCGCTCGCCAGTCTTATGCATCTCGCGGTATTTGAGAACAGAACGCTCATCGGCCTCGATCTCGCAGTAAATGGGGTCCAGCTCGACGATGGTGGTCAGCAGCGTGGCTCCCTGGTTCCCACCGCTGACGAGGTTGCCCTCAGTGACACGCGCATCACTGATGCGCCCGCTGATTGGGGCGTGGATTTCGGTGAATTCGAGATCCAGCTTGGCGGCGCGCAGGGCCGCCTCAGCACCACGCACGCCCGCCATTTCACCGGTGGCACTTTTCAGACGGCGTTCGGACTCCTCCACCGAAATGGCCTGCCCTTGACGCAGGGCGGTGGCGTTTCGTGCTTCCACGCTCGCCACCTCGGCTGCAGACTTGGCCTGGGCCAGCATGGCCTCAGCGCGTTCGACCACAGCTTGGTAGGGGCGTGGATCAATAGTAAAGAGCACATCTCCCGCCTTGACCTCGGCACCTTCCTTGAAGCTGACTTTGGTCACATATCCAGATACACGTGCATGAACCTCAACGCGTTTGCGCGCAGTCAGTCGCCCGGTAAATTCATCCCAGTCCATGAGCCTTTTGGCTATCGGCTTGGCCACGGTCACTTCAGGGGCTGCTGTGGGCGGAGGGCCTGCGGCGGCGTTGTTGCTGCGTTTGCAGGCGGTCAGGGAGCTCAGGATGAGCAGGCCTGCGAAGGCCCGCCGCAGGGCTGTGGTGCGGAGAATGGGAAAGAACAGTGCGCGCTGCATGTGCAGAGTTACGAACTCAGTCACCGCTTAAATAGTGCATAATCGACATATCACTTATACAATAAATGCATGAGTTCCCTCAATGACCTCCAGCATGTTCGTGAATTTGTGCAGATTGCCGATTCCGGAAGCATCTCGCGTGCCGCCAGGGTGCTGGGCATCGCGCAGCCTACGCTGAGCAGGCACCTGGCTGCGCTGGAGGCCCAGATCGGAGCCCCCTTGATTCGTCGAGATACCCGCACCATGAGACTGACGGATGCCGGCATCATTGTGCTGTCAGATGCCAGGGAGCTTCTCACTGTGGCGGATCGTCTAGGCAGCCGTTTGCGCTCGGAGCGCCGCGCCTTGCGCGGGCACTTGCGGATGGTCTCCGTGGTGGATGTGGGGCAGTGGATCGTCTCCCGTGTGCTCTCGCGCTTTCAAAAGCTGCACCCAGACGTCACCACCGAGCTGCACCTTATCAACCGGCCCACCAAATTCATCAAAGAGGGCTTTGACTGCGGCATCATGGTTGGCGCTCCCACCGACCGCCGGGTCACAATCCGTAAGATCGCCCAGCTCAACCGCAGGCTGGTGGCAGCCCCGTCTCTTCTTAAATATCACAGGCTTCCTATCAGGCCGGACGACCTCAATCATCTGCCTTGGCTGGGAATTCTGCAGCCGCATTTCTACTCCCGCGACCGTGTGGAGCTCGAAAGAACCAGGCAGGTCAAAAAGCTCAAGCTGATCCCGGTCATGCTGCTGGATACCGTGACGGCTCTGCGGGAGGCCGCTATCGAGGGGGCAGGATTCACCATCCTGCCGGAGTGGATGGCCGCCCGTGACATCACCGCCGGACGGTTGGTGCAGCTTCTCCCAGACTGGCATCTGGCCCCCATAGACCTCCAGATTGCTCATTCGGCCCATGAGCACCTGCCACAGCGGGTGAAAAGCCTGATCGAATACCTGGAGCAGGAGCTTCCCCTGGAGATTCACCGGCTGGACTTGAATGAGAGATAGGCATTTCGCCCAGTTCGTCGCGCCGGTCCGCAAAAAATTGCATGCGCACCGAGCACGCTCTGTGCTAGGAATCCCGCCCCCGCCGCCTTGCGGCTTGTTTACCCCTCATCAAAAAACCATCATGCCCAAGCAGACCATTCGTGACCTCGACCTCGCCGGAAAACGCGTTTTTGTGCGCGTTGATTTCAACGTGCCGCTCGAAGAGAAGGACGGCCAGATGGTCATCACCGACGCCACCCGCATCCAGGAGACCCTGCCCACCATCAACTTCCTGATCGAAAAGGGTGCCAAGATCATCCTCGCCAGCCATCTGGGCCGTCCCAAGGGACAGCGTGATCCCAAGCAGAGCCTGGCTCCTGTGGCCCCAGCTCTCAGCGCCTTGATCGGCAGGCCGGTGGCCTTCGCTAGCGACTGCGTCGGCGAAGAAGCCAAGGCCAAGGCCCTCGCGCTGGGCAATGGCGATGTGCTCCTGCTGGAAAACACCCGCTTCCACGCTGGTGAAGAAAAAAATGACGCCACCCTGGCCAAGGGCATGGCTGAACTCGCCGAAATCTTTGTGAACGACGCCTTTGGCTCCGCCCACCGCGCGCACAGCTCCACGGCCGGCATTGCCGACTACCTGCCTGCAGTCTCCGGCCTGCTCATGGAGAAGGAGCTCACCTGGCTGCACGACGAACTCGAAAATCCCGAGCGTCCCTTCGTGGTGATCCTCGGTGGTGCCAAGGTGAACGACAAGATCGGCGTCATCAACCGTCTGCTCGAAAAGGCGGACAGCATCATCATCGGCGGCGGCATGGCCTACACCTTCCGCAAAATCGTCGAAGGCATCTCCATCGGCAAGAGCCTCTACAAGCCCGAGTGGGAGCCCATCGCCCAGGCCGCACTGGACAAGGCCAAGGAGCGTGGCGTTAAGATCCTCATCCCGGTGGATGCCATGATCACCGACTCCTTTGACTTCGACACCAAGAAGCTCGGCAACCTGAAGTTCACCTCCGTCGGCGAAAGCATCCCTGATGGCTGGGAAGGCGTGGACATCGGACCCGAGTCTGTGAAGCTCTTCTCCGAGGAAATCTCCAAGGCCAAGACGGTCATCTGGAACGGCCCGATGGGCGTGTTTGAAATCAAGGACAGCGCCAAGGGCACCTTCGACGTGGCTGCAGCCGTGGCGGCCAATTCCAGCGCCAAGACCATCATCGGTGGCGGCGACAGCGTGAAGGCCGTCAAGAAAGCCAAGCTCGGTGACAAGATGACCTTCATCTCAACCGGCGGTGGCGCCTCCCTCGAACTCCTCGAAGGCAAAGTTCTCCCCGGCGTTGCCTGCCTCAAAGACAAGTAATTCGAATCGTTGTAAACAACTGTAAACTTCCCCTCATATGGCCTTCGCCCACTTCCGCAAACCCATCATCGCCGCCAACTGGAAAATGCACATGACGCCCCAGGAGACGGATGACTTTCTCCGTTCTTTTGCCCGTCTGGTGCCAGACAAGGTGCCGGTGCAGATCGTCGTGGCTCCTCCCTTCGTCAGCCTGGCCAAAGCCCAGGATGTGCTCATGAATGCCCGTGAGCAAAGCGTCGAATTGGCCGCCCAGAACATGAGCGCCCAGCCTGCCGGTGCCTTCACCGGAGAGATCAGCGCACGCATGATCAAGGAGTGTGGCTGCAGACACGTCATCCTCGGCCACAGCGAGCGCCGCAGCCTCTACGGAGAGACCAACGCCATCGTGAACGCCAAGGTGCTCGCGGCTCTTGAGGCCCGTCTGCATCCGATCCTCTGCATTGGTGAAACCCTCGCCGAGCGTGACAACGGGCAGATTGAGCAGGTGCTCGGCAGTCAGCTTCGCGAGTCCCTCGCTGAAGTTGGCCCCCGCCGCATCACCGACTGTGTCATCGCTTATGAGCCCGTCTGGGCCATCGGCACCGGCCGCACCGCCAGCCCTGAGCAGGCACAGGAAGCCCACGCCTTCACCCGTCAGGTGCTCGGAGAGCTCTTCGGTGAAGATGTCGCCGCCAAGATCCGCATCCAGTACGGTGGCAGCGTGAAGCCCGGCAACATGGCCGAACTTATCAGCCAGAAGGACGTGGACGGCGCTCTCGTGGGCGGTGCCAGCCTGGAACCCGGAAGCTTCTGGGAAATCTGCCGTGCTGCCATCGACTGGACGAACGCCAACATGTAGTGCTCGTAGCTACATTTTCGAATAGTCTTGTAAGCGTTTGTCGCATTTGTCCATAATTGGGCAAATGCGACGAATCATTTTTGCGGTTCTTCTTTTGAGCCTGACGGCTTTGCAGGTTCACGCACAGTCATCATGGAAGGCTGGCGCAGCCGATGCAGACATCACTCCGAACTATCCGGTGCGTCTCAGCGGTTACGGCAGCCGCACGACTGAGTATGAAAAAGTGGCGCAGCGTCTGCATGCAAACGCCTTGGTTGTGCAATGGCAGGATGACAAGCCCGCAGTCATTGTCAGTGTGGACAATTGCGGTGTGCCTGCTGCAGTGCGCACTGAAGTTCTCAAACGCCTCGCCGCCGCTGGTAGAGTGGTGGCGGACGAGCGCCTGGCTCTGCATTCGACTCACACTCACTGCGCCCCTATGCTCACAGGCGTGCTGCCATTTCTCTTTGGCGCAGACTTGCCTGCAGATCAGGTGCAGCGCATCGCACGCTATACCGAAGACCTAACCTCGCACATCGTCAGCATTATCCTAAAAGCCTGGGACAAGATGGAGCCTGCCAGGCTGGAATGGAGCGTGGGCAAAGTTTACTTCGCATTCAACAGGCGGCTGAAAACCGACAAGGGGTTTCAAAACATGCAGAACTTCAGCGGGCCGACAGATCGTGCTCTGCCTGTGCTCTGTGTCAGGTCCGCAGACGGGAAAAAGCTCATCGCCACGCACGCCAGTTATGCCTGCCACTGCACTACGCTCGGCATGAATGAGATCCACGGAGACTGGGCGGGGCTGGCGCATGAAGAACTGGAACTGCGCTTCCCTGAATCCGTTTGCCTCATCGCCATCGGCTGCGGGGCAGATCAAAATCCATACCCGAGAAAAGAGAGTCGCTTTGCCATGGATCATGGCGTCACCATTGCCAAAGAAATCGTGCGTCTCATCAACAACCCAATGCAGCCTCTGAATGGCCCTCTAAGCTGCGCTCATCAGGAGGTAATGCTGCCTTTCGACAAACCACTCACCCTGGAGGAGTGGAAAGCCAAGGCGGCGGACTCCAACAAGTGGACGGCCTATCACGCCAAAAAGCATCTGGAGATGCTCGAGCGTGGAGAAAAGATTCCACCGGCCCTGCCTTATGACATTCAGGTCTGGAACTACGGCAACTCCCTGCTGACGATCAATCTGCCAGGAGAGGTGGTGGTGGACTACAGCCTGCGCTTCAAACGCGAGTACGATCCCGCCCGCACTTGGGTGAACGGCTACACCAATGACGTGCCCTGCTACATCCCCTCACAGCGAGTCTGGGAAGAAGGAGGTTACGAGGCCGGCGGTGCCATGATCTATTATGGCCGCCCCAATCGTTTTGCGCCGGGCATCGAAAACATCATCGCTGCCACGGTGAAGCAGCTCGTGCCCAAAGGCTTTACGGCTCCTGCCGCGGCCAATTAATGCCGCTTCAGCACGCGGAGACACTCACGCTCCTCGCGGCCTGGGTAGGCCTTGGCTGGGATGCAGCTTTCCAGCACTTCAAAGCGCGGGGCAAACAGGCCGCTGAGCTCGTCTTGGGTGATCCCAAACGGCGGCCCGCTTTCACCAGGATCCATTTCCGGATTGATGAAAAACACTCCGATGAGCAGTCCTCCAGGCTTCAGCAGTCCAGCCACGGCATCCCGGTATTTGGTTCGCCATTCCGGCGGCAATGCACATAGGCAGGTATGCTCCACGATGGCGTCGTACTCTCCACGAAATTCAAACAGATCCGCGCATACAAAACGCTCTGCCAACTGCGGGTAGTGCGCCCTGGCGCGTTCCACCGCCAGTGGGGCGATGTCGAGCCCGTGTGCATCAATCCCGCGTGACACCAGATGCGCCACATCATGACCCGCGCCGCATCCTGGCACCAGCACGCGGCCGGTGAGGGTGTTGTTCTCCAGCCATTCCACTAAAGGCGGTGCAGGCAGTCCCTTGTCCCACGGGGTGAAGTTCTCTTGATACGCTTGGTTCCAGTCGGTGATGTTCACTACGGTTGTTTCTCTTTCTCGTGCTTGATTACGCCTTCCAGCGTCGTCTGGCCTGCATCTCCGGTGAAGGTCACCTTGCTTTCGATCACATCTTTCGCCTCTCCTGTGCCCGCAAACGCTTCGGTGATGGTGATGCTGCTCTGGCCGCTGCCGGTGATGGCTTTCAGCTCAAACGTAAGGTTCACTTCAGACACATGGCCTTCGAAATGGATGTTTTGGGATCCATCGGCACCGGTCAGATTGGCCTCGTAGCTGTCGGCACCCTCGTTATAGGTGATGGTCCACTGAAATGGCTGAGTGTCTCCATTGATGGTTCGCGTGCCTCTGATCACAAAGGAGTTGTCGCCATCCGCGCTACCCGTCCATTCCTCCTTGATGTCCAGAGTGTTGTTGTTCTCCCCCTTCAGCTCCCCCGCCGCCTTCCAGGTGCCGATGTAGTGCTTGAACAGCGGGTTCATGCCAAGGTCCTTGGCGCTGAGGCTGGCGCATGCCAGCAGGCACAGGGAGGCGAGCAGTGTTTTCATGCGATGATCTCCTGAATGACTTTGCCGTAGCTGATCGGCACAGGGCGGTTCACCACATCGCGCACCTCAGTGTCCGGCTGGATGCCCAGCAGATGATACATCGTGGCGGCCAGATCATCCGGCTTCACCGGTTTATCCGCAGGATGCTCCCCGTTTTTGTCAGAGGCACCGTGCACATAGCCACGTTTCACACCGCCGCCTGCCAGCAGGGCCGTGTAGCACTGCGGCCAGTGATCGCGTGACACGTTCTTGTTGATCTTGGGCGTGCGGCCAAACTCTCCCACCCACACCACCAGTGTCTCATCCAGCAGGCCTCGCTCATCGAGATCCGTCAGGAAGGTCGGAAGCGTCTGCTCGGTGATGGGCAGGTGATATTTCTCAATGATCGGGAACATGCGCGTGTCATTGAAGCCGTGTGTGTCCCATCCTCCTTCGGTGGTGCTTTGTCCGCCGATGCCCTGGGCAAAGTTCACCGTCACAAACTTGACGCCCGCCTCCACCAGCCGCCGCGCCAGCAGCAGGCTTTGCCCATAGGGCGTGCGACCATAGCCGTCGCGTACCTTGTCAGGCTCCTTGGTCAGGTCAAAGGCAGCACGCAGCTTCTCGCTGTGCAGCATGGCCAGCGCTTTGTCATAGTAGCTTTCGATGCCTCGCGCCTCGGCGGAGTAGTCCAGCAGCCGGGTCTGTGAATCCACCAGCTTCTGCAGCTCGCGTCGTGCGTTCAGGCGCTCAAAGCTCACCCCGCTGGGCAGGCTCAGCTCCGGCAGTGCAAAACCCGCCGCGCTGGGATCTCGCAGCACGATGAAGGGATCGTGCTCTTTCCCCAGAAAGCTCCCGCGTTGTCCAGGCGTTACCGAGCCGTCGCTCACGATGTAGGGAAAGGTGGCCGAAGTCGGGATCTCCCCTCTTAACGGTGCTATCTTGTCCACCACGGAGGAGTAGGCGGGGAAGAGGTCCGGGGAATCCTTCAGCCGCTGGTCATCGCTCGGCGGGGCGTGGCCGCTCAGCGCATAATAACCGGCGCTGTTGTGATTCTTCATCGTGTGATGCACGGACCTCACCAGTGTCACCTTGTCCATCACCTTGGCTGTCTTTGGCAGCTTCTCAGACACCCAGATGCCGTCGGCGCTGGACTTGATCGGCTTGTGAAAGCCGCGAATGCCCTCAGGTGCATCCGGCTTCATGTCAAAGGTCTCCAGATGGCTGGGACCGCCCCACTGAAAGCAGAAGATCACCGACTTGGCGCGTGCCACCAGCTTGTCCATTCCCTGGTTTTCCAGACCATGGAGAAAGCGCGGCATCGTCAGCCCAAACATCCCCAGTCCGCCGGCGGAAAGAAGCTGGCGGCGGCTGATTCGGGTGCAGGCACCCGTGGGATTGAAAGGAGAAGCCATGCAGAGAATCAAACGTGGCACAGCATGCCGCACTTTCTGCGCTCTGCCAGCACTTGCGGGGGGCTGGCCAGCGATGTATCCGCAAGGCATGCCCAACCTCACCACCCCCACCGGATTCAAAGAATGGTCCTTCGTCTGCGATGCCCTCGTGCAGGGCCGCCTCAGCATCATTCTGCGCAAAGGGGGCATCCATGAAGGCCGCGGCGGCTTTGAGTGGAAGCACCGCCAGTTCTTCCTCTTTCCCACTTGGTTTCACAATCAGGCTGAAAAGCTGAACTGGGTTCCGGAAAACACTCAGCGCGACTTTCCGCCCGAGGAACAGCGCACCACCGTGGACATCGACGGCTGCGCCACACTGGAGCAGGTCTGGAAGGTCACAGACTGGGACAAGGTGTCCGCCCTGGCCCCGCTGCACATCTGGAATGAGGACGTGGTAAAAGAGCGCTTTGTCTATGACGACGAGAGCTGCCTGCACATCGCCCTCGTGCGTGCCTACAAGCTGCCGCAGAACTGGCACTTCCCTTATGCCAAGAGCTACGGCGGCTGCCGCTCCTGGATCACTCTGCCGGAGGAAGGCCTCCCTCTGGCCGCTGCGGCCACTCCTGCGCTGAGCGACGAAGCTTTTGCCGATGTTTCTGCGAAGTTGAAAGCGATCTTGGGCTAGTCGAGTGTCACCCACTTGAACCCAGCCGACGCCATCCGCCCAGCCCACGTCGAGGTCAGCCTCGGCGCCATCGCGCAGAACTATGACGCCATCCGCGCCCACGTGGGCACGGCGCAGGTCATGCCTGTGGTCAAGGCCAACGCCTACGGCCACGGCCTCGTGGAGGTGGCGCGGCACCTTATGACTCATGGCGCGCCATGCCTCGGTGTGGCCCTTCTTGAAGAAGCCATTGTCTTGCGCCAGGCGGGCGTCACCATTCCCATCCTCGTCTTTGGCGGTGTTGCTACACGGCAGATCCCGCAGTTCATCGAGCATGGCCTGATGATGGCCGCCTCCTCCATCGACAAACTGCGGCAGATTGATGAAGCCGCCGCCGCAGTGAAAACGAAGGCCCGTGTGCATCTGAAAATCGACACCGGCATGGAGCGCATCGGCGTCCATTGGTACAGCGCGGAGAAGCTTCTGGAGGCCAGCCTCCAATTTTCCAATGTGGAGGTGGCAGGCATCTACTCCCACTTTGCCAGCTCGGACGATTCCGATCTCTCCGCCGCCAGAGAGCAGCTTTCGCGCTTCCTTGAAGTCCTCGAGTTTTACCCCAAACACGGACTGCAGCCGCCACTGCGCCACATCGCCAATTCCGGCGGCATCCTGCAATTGCCGGAGAGCCACCTCGATCTCGTGCGCCCGGGCATCATGCTCTACGGCGTTTATCCTTCCAAGGAAACACTCCGCACGGTTCCACTGACTTCGGCCCTCAGCTGGAAATCCCAGGTTGTGTTTTTCAAAGTGGTCCAACCGGGCAGCCCGGTGAGCTACGGCGGCACCTGGCGCAGCGACCATCAGGTGCGCGTCGTCACAGTGCCCGTCGGTTATGGAGACGGTTATTTCCGCGCCCTCTCCAATCGCGGCTCAGTGCTCATTCGTGGACAGCGTCACCCCATCGTCGGCCGGGTGTGCATGGACCAGTTCATGGTGAACCTGGAATGGGGCACCGCCTATAATGGCGATGTCGTCACCCTCATCGGCAGTGATGGCGCTGAAACCATCACCGCCCAGGATGTGGCAGATGCGGCCGGCACCATCGCCTATGAGGTGCTGACCAACATCAACTCACGCGTGCCTCGCGTGTATCTCTGACTCAAGCCGCACGCTCCAGCTTCTCATCAATGCGGGCCACAAGGGTGTCCAGCAGCTCTCCATTGCCAAAGCGCTCGATCACACCCGCCAGGAAGCCTTCGATGATCAGCTTGCGGCTTTCCCCATCGCTGATGCCACGAGCTTTGAGATAAAAGAGTTCTTCATCACTGATGGGACCGCTCGTCGCACCATGGCTGCACTTCACCTGGTCCGCGTTGATCTCGAGGCCTGGCAGGCTGGTTGCCTCGGCTTCGTTGCTGTTGAGTAGGTTGCGGCAGGTCTGGTAGGCGTCGGTGTAGTGTGCGCCTTCATCCACGGTGATCAGGCCGCTGAAGATGCTGCGTGACTTCCCATACAGCGCGTTCTTGTAGAGTAGGTCGCTGCTGGCATGAGGGGCCTTGTGGTTCTGCAACGTACGCTGGTCCACGATTTGCTCGCCGATGGGCAGGGACACGCTCAGCATGTCGCTGCGGGAGCCTTCTCCCACGAGGTCGCTCACGCTCTCGCTGCGGCTGAAGCTCGCGCCCAGCTGCACCTGAAAGCTTTTCACAGCGGCATCACGCTCGGCAACGATGCTGGAAAGATGCAGCGCCTGCGCGTCATCCGCCAGCTCCTGGCAGGCGGCATAGGTGATCTTGCTGCCACGTCCGCCGATGAGATCGGCAATGGCGATGCTCAGCCCGCCTTCGCCTTCAAGACTGCGGTAGTGATCCACAACGCTGATCTCGGCATTGTCGCCGGTGACCACGAGTGTATGCGGGAAGATGGCGGCATGATCGCCGACCACCCAGTGGAAAACTTCGACGGGTTTCTCAACGGCCACATTCTTGGGCACGATGATGACCACTCCAGCCTTCACATGCGCCAGATGCAGTGCGGCAAACTTGGCCGAACCCAGCGTCATTTCACGCTGCATGAAGTGCTGCTTCAGCACATCACCATGATCTCGCAGTGCATCGGCAAACGTCACGCAAACGACGCCCGCAGGCAGGTTGGCGGTGTCGGACTCCACCAGCACATCGTTCACGAAGACAAAGCGTGCTGCACGCTCCTTCAGGCCCTGCGTGGCGGCCAGGGCTGCGGAGGTGTTTGCCGTCGTCGGAGCTGCTGCAGGCGTATGATCTGCCAGCTCGATTTTTTTGGAGCTGGAGTAGCGCCAGTTTTCATCCTTGATGCCAGGCATCGGCAGTTTCTGAAACTCAGCCCACGCCGCTTCAGCGCGTGCCAGGAACCAGCCAGGGGAGTTCTGTTCATCACGCACAGGCGTGGTGATTTCGAGACCGGATGGGGCGGGATTTTCGGTGGCTGCAGACACTGGGACGGGATTGTTTTTGGGGGCTGTGGCGAGAGTGGCGGACATGGCAGTGAAGGTTTGAGGGCCGGTGGTTCTGGTCAGCCGACGCTGCCTTCCATTTCGAGATCGATAAGGCGTTTCAGCTCTACGCTGTATTCCATCGGGAACTCCTTCACGAGATCGTTGATGAAGCCGTTGACGGAGAGGCTCATTGCTTCCGCTTCGGTCAGGCCGCGCTGCATCAGATAGAAGATCTGCTCCGCACTCACCTGGCTCACGCTCGCCTCATGCTGAGTGGCGTGCTGGTTGCCGCGCACGGAGATGGCAGGGTAGGTGTCTGTGCGGCTGTTGCTGTTGATCAGCAGAGCATCGCACTCCGTGTTGTTTTTGCAGCCCTTCAGGTGCTTCGGGATGTGGACCAGGCCGCGATACGTGCTGCGTCCCTGGCCGATGGAGATGGATTTGGAAATGACGTTGCTTGTCGTCTCATCGGCGGCATGCACCATCTTGGCACCGGTGTCCTGATGCTGGCCGCTGTTGGCCAGGGCGATGCTGATCACCTCGCCACGCGCACGCTTGCCCTTCATGATCACGCCCGGGTACTTCATGGTCAGGCGGCTGCCGATGTTGCAGTCGATCCAGCGCACTTCGGCATCCTCATGCGCGATGCCGCGCTTGGTCACCAGGTTGAAGACATTGCTGCTCCAGTTCTGCACGGTCACATACTGGATCTTGGCGCCCTTCATGGCCACCAGTTCCACCACCGCGCTGTGCAGCGTGGCGGTTTCAAACTTCGGCGCGGTGCAGCCTTCCATGTACATCACTTCGGCGCCTTCGTCAGCGATGATCAGCGTGCGTTCAAACTGGCCAAACTGCTCGCTGTTAATGCGGAAGTAAGCCTGCAGCGGGTGCTTCACCTTCACGCCTGGTGGCACGTAGATGAAGGAACCACCTGAGAAAACCGCGCTGTTCAGCGCGGAGAACTTGTTGTCTCCCGTGGGGATCACCTTGCCAAACCACTTCTTGAAGATCTCAGGGTACTTGTGCAGACCCTCGGTGCTGTTCACAAAGATGACGCCCTGCTCCTCCACGGCCGCCTTGATGTTGGAGTAGGCGGCTTCGGAGTCATACTGAGCTTCCACTCCTGCCAGGAACTTGCGCTCCTGCTCAGGAATGCCCAGGCGGTCAAAGGTCTTCTTCACGTCCTCAGGCACATCGTCCCAGGAGCGCTTCGGCTTCTGGCCGTCGCTGAGGTAGTAGCGGAATTCGTCAAACTTAATGTTCTCCAGATCCTTCGTGGCCCAGTGTGTGGGCATAGGCTTTTCCTGGAAGACTTTGAGCGCCTTGTGCCGAAACTCCCGAATCCAGTCAGGATCATTCTTCACATCAGCAATGAAATCGACCGTTTTCTCGGTGATGCCGAAGCCGGAGTCATACTTGTTGCGCTCAGGGAAAGTGAAATCGCCGACGCTGTCGACTTTGATGTCGGAAATGTCAGGAATCTCAGAAGCATGAGCTTCGAGTGTGGAGTCAGGAGCGGAGACCATAAAAAAGGAAAGTTGAGGGTTTATAGCCGGTGAGATGTTCAAGCCGCCGCCAGCATCTCTTCCTTGACCCAGTCGTAGCCCTTCTCCTCCAGCTTGAGAGCGAGGTCCTTGCCGCCGGTGTGGACGATCTGGCCGTCCATCAGCACGTGCACGATGTCGGGCTGGATGTAGTTCAGCAGGCGCTGGTAGTGGGTGATCACGAGGAATCCGCGGTTCTCGCTGCGCATGGCGTTCACGCCGCGGGAAACGATCTTGAGGGCGTCGATGTCCAGGCCGGAGTCGGTTTCGTCGAGGATGGCGTACTTGGGCTCCAGCATCATGAGCTGCAGGATCTCGTTGCGCTTCTTCTCACCACCGGAGAAGCCTTCATTGACGCTGCGGCTGGTGAAGCTGCGGTCCATTTCCAGCTGGTCCATGCGGGCGTAGAGCTGCTTGTAAAACTTCACGGCGTCGATGTCCTCGCCCTTGGGCAGGCGGGCCTTCAGTGCGGCACGGAGAAAGTTCGCATTGCTCACGCCTGGGATCTCATGCGGGTACTGGAAGGCCAGGAAAAGACCGGCGCGGCTGCGGGCGTCCACGCTCATGTCGAGAATGTTCTCGCCGTCCAGCAGCACCTCGCCACCGGTCACTTCATAGTCTTCGTGGCCACAGAGGACCTTGCTCAGCGTGCTCTTGCCGGAGCCGTTCGGACCCATGATGGCGTGGACTTCACCGGGGTTGATTGTGAGGTTCAGGCCTTTGAGGATTTCGCGGCCGGGGATCTGGGCGTGGAGGGCTTTAATTTCGAGGGACATGGAAAGGGGTGGGTGGGAAGAGTTCAGGAGTGTGTTTGGGAGGCCTTGCTGGCGCATTGCGCGCACGTGCCATGGATGGCGAGGTCCGTCCGGGTCACCTTGGTGCCCGCAGGCAGGTTCCAAAATTTGGCAGGGTCAAAATCCGCCACTGGATGCGCATCAATGACCTTGCCGCAGGTCTCGCAGTGGAAATGGACGTGCTCGTGTAGATTGGCGCAGTAGCGAGACTGGCCGCGCTCCAAGTGGACGAGCTTGATCAGGCCTGCGTTCGTCAGGTGCTCCAGGCAGTTGTACACCGTGGCCAGCGAGATGCCCGGGCTGCGGCTTTTTACCCGGTCCAGAATGTCATAGGCCGTGGGGTGGTCCGTGGAGGACGCCAGTACCTCAAAGACCTCGCGCCGGTGCGGCGTCAGGCGTACGTCCGAACCCAGCACGGCAAGACGGCAGTCCAGACCGGAAGGTTTGGCAGGAGTGCGTGAAGGGGAGGGGGGCATGACAACTTTAGAATTAGAATGATTCTAACTGCATTGGGAACGCCCCGTTGGCAAGCGGGGATGCCGTTTTTACCGAAAAATCTTTGCGCCAGCCCGCGCCAAACCGCCTCCGGCATGCTACATCCTGACCTCATGACACGTACCCACGCCGAAGACCTCCCCTGGACCCAGCAAAACTCCCCGCAGGGCAAGTATGGCCTCGCCCGTCGTTCACTCTCCATCGCTGCCGGGGGGCAGAAGGACGTGGGCACTTGGGGTGGGGGGCACCCCTTTGATCTCGAAATCCACCGTATCCCGGCAGGGAAGATCAATTTTCCCCTGCATGAGCACTCGGCCCAGTGGGAGGCCTACTACATCCTCAGCGGCTTGGGCCAGGTGCGCACCGCGGCCGGCAAGGAGTCCATCAAGGCAGGCGACTACCTTGTTTTTCCGCCCGGCGAGGCCCATCAGCTGATCAACAACGGCTCCGAAGACCTGACGTTCATCGTCGTTGCCGACCAGCCCCGCGCCGATGTGATCCACTACCCCGACTCCGGCAAATGGATGACCAAGCCGCAGCGGAAGGTCTTTGAAATGCAGGAGGCGGACTACTTCAAAGGCGAGGAGTGAGCCAATTTCTGCGCATGCATTGCAGTTTCCCTGAGGCCGAAGATCTGGCACACTCTGCGGCATGAAAAGCCTGCGCCTGCTCCTTGTGCTGCCCGTTCTGCTGTCATCATGCGCACACACTGTGCGCCAGGCAGCCGATGCCAGCGGTGCAGACGCTGCGCTCCACGTTCTGGAGCACAACTGCGTGCACTGTCATGGCGACAATCGCCTCTCCACCATGCCGCCGATCAACGATACTCGGGCGATCGCCAAGCTCATCGGCTCCCACTGGATCGTTCCCGGCAGACCTGATGCCAGCCGGTTTTATCAGGTGGTCATTTTCCCGGATGAAGTCCCCGGGGCCATGCCTCCCAGCGGGCATGCCATCTCCAAGAAGGATGCGCATGCTCTACGCCAGTGGATCAAGGACGGTGCCAGACTGCCTGCTCAGAATGTGAAGCTCACCCCTCGCGGTCCGTTGCCGCGCTCCATCTGAGCTACTTGGCTGCCTTGGTGCGTGCGTGTGCCAGCTCGCGCAGCAGGTCCAGCTGGATCTGCTGCACCTCCATCAGCTTGGTGGTGTGCTGATGCAGCAGGTAATCCATTTTTTCGTGCAGGTGTCGGATCTCCAGCTCGGCCTTCAGGTTCACCTTGTAGTCGCCCTCTGCATGCAGTCGGTCGCGTGCCTCCTGCCGGTTCTGGCTCATCATGATCACCGGTGCTTGGAGCGATGCCAGAAACGAAAGCATAAGGTTCAGCAGGATGAACGGATAGGGGTCAAACGGCTGCTTCAGCAGCATGCCACTGTTGATCACGATCCAGACCAGCAAAAACAGGCAGAACGAGATGATGAAGCTCCAGCTGCCGCCGAAATCCGCGATCTTGTCCGCCAGCCGCTGGCCAAAGGTGAGGTGCTGTTCCTCCTCCATCTCGGAGAGTGGACGCTCGCTCAGCACCTCGTGCTTGTGCAGGCTCTCCACCACCTCCTCGTCCAGCTTTGTCAGGTCCCCCACCTGGGTTTCCAGCACATGGCGCACGTACTCCAGCCGCGCGGCATTCACAGCCTCTGCACACAGCAGCGAGTCCTCCGCCAGCTCCGGATGCCGGTTGCGCAGGGTCTGGGAGATGTTGGGGCGCAGTTCTCTCAGCGTCTGCATCTTGGCCAGGGGCTGTGTCTTGCCGGTGACAGAACAAACCCCCATGGGGGCTGACTTGGCGCGGGTGGATTCCATCCCGGACAATACATCTCCGGCACATTCGTCATTCGGAATTCGTCATTCTTCATTTTCCGCCTACTCTTCCCGCCCCTTTTTCGCCCCATGCCGCAGATCAGCTATCCCGCAGACCTTCCCATCACGGCCCGCCGTGAGGAGATCATCGCGGCCATTCGTCAAAATCAGGTCGTCATCCTCGCGGGCGAAACCGGTTCAGGCAAAACCACCCAGCTGCCCAAGATGTGTCTGGAGGCCCTGCAGAACGACATGCGCGGCCAGATCGGCTGTACCCAGCCGCGTCGAGTGGCAGCGATGAGCGTGTCCAAACGCGTGGCCGAAGAGCTGAACGTACCCTGGGGCAGGGAGGTGGGCTGCAAGATGCGCTTCAGTGACGACACCAGCCGCGACACCCGCATCAAGTTCATGACGGACGGCATCCTCCTCGCCGAGATCCAGAGCGATCCCATGCTCCGGGCCTACTCCGTCCTCATTCTCGATGAAGCGCATGAACGCTCCCTGAACATCGACTTTCTCCTCGGCTACCTTGTCGGCCTCCTCAAAAAGCGCCCCGATCTCAAGCTCCTCGTCACCTCCGCCACCATCGACACCGAGGCATTCTCCGCCGCCTTTGGTGGCGCTCCCATCATCGAAGTTTCTGGGCGCCTCTATCCCGTGGACATCCGCTATGCACCTCTTGAGGGCGGAGAAGATGACTATGGCTTTATCGACGGTGCCGCCGCCGCTGTGGAAAACGCCCTCATCGAGACGGATGACGGCGACGTCCTCGTCTTCATGCCCACCGAGCGCGACATTCGTGACACGCGCGATCTGCTCGATGGCCGCCTCGGTGCCGGCTTTGAAGTGCTCGCCCTCTTTGGCCGCATGGCCTCCGCTGAGCAGCAGCGCATCTTCCAGCCTGGGCGCAAACGCCGTGTCGTCATCGCCACCAACGTCGCCGAAACTTCCATCACCATTCCGCGCATCCGCTATGTGGTGGATACAGGACTCGCCCGCATCAGTCGCTACAATCCCCGCACCCGCACCAAGCGCCTGCCCGTGGAGCCCGTCTCTCAGAGCAGCGCCAATCAGCGCGCTGGCCGTGCAGGCCGTGTGCAGGACGGCATCTGCATCCGCCTCTATTCGCAGGAAGATTTCGAAAAGCGCGACCGCTTCACCATGCCGGAGATTCAGCGCGCCAATCTGGCCGAGGTCATCCTGCGCATGAAGGCCTTTAAGCTCGGCGAGATCGAGGACTTCCCCTTCATCAATCCTCCGGTCAGCGCCGCCATACGCGCCGGTTACGACCTTCTGCACGAACTCGGCTCGCTCAGCGAGGTGCACGAGCTCACACCGCTTGGTCGCGAGCTTGCCCGCCTCCCGCTGGATCCCACCCTGGGCCGCATGCTCCTTCAGGCCCGCACCGAAAAAGCCCTGCCAGAGATGCTCATCATCGCCGCAGGCCTCAGCATTCCTGATCCACGTGAGCGTCCCGAAGAAAAGCGCGAACTCGCCAACGCCGCGCACAAGGCCTTCGCCGCTCCCGATTCCGATTTCCTAACCCTTCTCAAAATCTGGAACGCCTCTCCCGAGCCCACAGGCAACTCACGCAATGCCCTGCGTAAATTCTGCAAAGGAAACTTCCTCTCCTTCACTCGCATGCAGGAGTGGCGCGATGTCTGGAAACAGCTCTGCGACTCCTTCAGCGACGATTTAAAAATCAGCCCCGGTCCCAGGGAGCCACAGCGAAATCAAAATCAGTCCGCTTCATCCTCGGACGATACCAGCGGCCTGGACCAGGCCACACAAAACGCCATCCACCGCTCCATCCTCGCAGCCCAGCTCGGCCACATCGCCATGAAGGAGGAGCGCAATCTCTACAAGGCTGCGGGCAATCGCCAGGTCTGCGTCTTCCCCGGCTCAAACCTTTACGAGCGCCGCGAGAAAAACGGCAAAGGCAAGCCCGGCCAGGACAAGGGGCGTCAGCCACAGTGGATCGTCGCTGGCGAGATCGTGCAGACCTCGCAGCTCTTTGCGCGCACGCTCGCCCGGATTGATCCCAACTGGATCGCCGAACTCGGCGTGCATCTCTGCCAGTTCAAATACAGCGAACCGCATTGGAATCTCAAAGCCGGGCGTGTTCTCGTCACGCAGCGCGTTCTCATTCACGGGCTGGAGGTGAGACGTCAGCACATCGACTTCCTCAAGGTCGATGCTGTCGCGGCCACGCAGATGTTCATCCGCGCCGCGCTGGTCGACAGCCAGGAAGTGCCCATCACCCAGCGCTTCTACACGCACAACAACAAGCTGCGGCAGAAGATCGAGACCATGCTCACCCGCGTGCGCAGCAATCGCGTTTATGCCATCGAGGAGCGTCTCTTCCGCTTCTACGACGAGCGCATCAAAAACGTCTCCTCCATTCACGATCTCAACCGTCTCGTCAAAGAGCACATCGAGGAGCAGCCGGATTTCCTCTGTGCCACCGAGCACGACCTCACCGCCGGCGAAGAATTCGAGGCCGACCTGCAGATGTTCCCCGATCAGGTAGCTCTGGCAAACACCGCGCTGCCTGTCACCTACAACTACCAGCCCGGAGAGGAAACCGACGGCGTTACTGTGCGCGTGCCAGCCCAGCTCGCAGGTCATCTCACCACCGGTCAGATTCAGTGGATGGTGCCCGGCATCCGGGAAGAACTTGCCAACGTCATGCTGCGCGCGCTTCCCAAAGTCATCCGCCGCCAGTTGATGCCCATAGACCCGAAAGCCAAGGAAATCGCCGCTGCCTTCGATCCTGGACGCGAAGACTTCCATACTGCGCTCGCCGATTTCATCACGCGCCGCTACCGCATCCATGTTCGTGCGGAAGACTGGCCGCCACAGAGCCTGCCTGCGCACCTGCAGCCGCGTGTCGAGGTGCTCGATCCCAAAAAGAACACCGTCATCGCCGCCAGCCGTGACCTCGATACCATCCGCACCACCGTGCAGAAGCAGGACGCGCGCTCAGATGCCTGGGATAAGCTCCTGCCGCGTGTCGAACGCTTCGCCCTAAAGACCTGGTCCTTCGGCGACCTGCCCGAAACAATCGTCGTCGAAGAACTCAACGGCACCCCCATTCTCGGCTACCTTGGCCTCGTCTTGCGCGAGGGCGAGATCGACGTCCGCCTCTTCCGCACCTCCGCCGAAGCCGCACGCGGCACTCCCGCCGCCGTTCGCAAACTCGCCGAAAACACCCTCAGCAAAGACCTCGCCTGGCTCCCCAAAGAGCTCCGCAGCATCGGCGGCACTGCTCCGGCCAAGCCCCAGCAGCCCGCCAGCTTTCAGGCCGCACTCAGCCAGCTCAATGCTCCCGTTGCGGCACCCGTGTCCAAACTCGCTCAGCAGGCCCACGAGCACATCCTCGCCCACATGCTGCGTCTGCAGCCCACCTTCCCTCTCACCCAGGAGCGCTTCTTCACACTCTGCGAAACCGTCCGCCGCGAGCTGCCCGCAGTTACTCATCGCGTGAAGACTCTCTTCACCCAGCTCCACGACCTGCGTGCCAAACTCCTCGCCCTGCCCAAACGCTACCCCGGCCTCGAGCAGGACATCGCCCGTCTCATTCCCGCCGACCTCCTCGCCACCACTCCGCACGAGCAGCTTCAGCATCTGCCGCGCTACTTGAAAGCCATCCAGATTCGCAACGAACGCTGCCTCGCCAATCCCGCCAAGGACATCGAAAAATACAACTTCATCGCCGACTTCGACGGCTGGCAGTCCCACGTGCCCAAATCCCAGCATGAAACCTTCCGCTGGATGCTCGAAGAATACCGCGTCCAGATCTTCGCCCAGGAGCTCGGCACTGCCCAGCCCGTCAGCGCCAAGCGCCTGGAGGCCATGTGGGTGTAACACTCAGTTGCTACGACCGCGCACCTCCTTGCACTTCCGGTCATACGTCCGCACATCCCCCGCTTCTGACACCGTGAAGTTCCCGCCCGACACACTTCGCACACTCACCCCAATGGCGCTCATGCTGCCAATACGTTCGCATTCCTGGTCATAGGTGCGGATCCAGCCACCCTCCACCGTGACGAAGAAATCGGAGGTGAACCCAGCTATTTCCACCCGCTTGTTTGGCATGCGTCCCACGCACTGGCTGCTTTCATCATACACCAGGATCTGGGACTCTTTGTTTTCGATATTCGAAATGGCCATTGCTGGCCTCAACCAAGCACGGGCTGACGATTCAGAGAAGCACAAACTGGATTTTTGCGACGTTGGTATGCTGATGAAACTCGCGCTCCTGTTCACCGCCCTGGCATCTGTCTCCCTGCCCGCCGCTCCGGCTCTGATCCTCCATCATGGCAAGGTCGTCACGGTCGATAAAAACTTCAGCATCGCCGAAGCCGTGGCCATCAATGCAGACGGACGCATTGAGGCTGTCGGCAGCAATGACGACGTACTGAAGCTGAAAGGGCAGGGTAGCCAGCTAATCGATCTCGGCGGCAAAACCCTCCTCCCCGGCCTCATGGACTCCCACGTCCACCCCGGCGCCGCCATGATCGAGTTTGACCACGAGATCCCCACCATGGAAACCATCGCCGAGGTGCTCGCCTACCTCAGCGAACGCGTCAAAGTCTCCAAGCCGGGCGATCTCATCAGCGTGCGGCAGATCTTCATCACACGGCTGGAGGAGAAACGTTACCCCACGCGCGAGGAGCTTGACCGCATCGCACCCAACAACCCTGTCGTCTTCTCCACGGGGCCGGACTCCATGCTCAACAGCCTCGCGCTCAAGCTCGGCGGTTACAGCCGCGACTACAAGGTGCCCGCAGGCAGCGCCGGTAAAATGGAAGTGGATGTCCTGGGAGAGCCCACCGGCCTCCTCCGCAGCCTCAGCCACAACGTCAAAGCTCCCACTTCCACAAAATCCCCCACCGCCGAAGACACCTACCGCCGCACCGTGGAACTCTTCCACGATTACAACTCCGTGGGCCTCACCACCGTGGCAGATCGCGACTCCAGCCTCAAGCAGTGCGAGCTCTACCAGAAAATGCTCGCCAAGGGCGACCTTACCGTTCGCATGCGTCCTTCTCCCGGCATTCCTAGCATGAGCCTCTGGCCTGCCTGTGAAAAAGCCATCGACGAAGTCATCCAGCATCCGCTGACCAAGGAAGACCCCATGCTTCAGATCATCGGCACCAAAGTCTATCTCGATGGAGGCATGCTCACCGGCAGCTCATGGATGCTTGAGCCCTGGGGCATCAGCGAAGCCTACGGAATTACCGATGCGCAATACCGCGGTGTGCAGAAAATCCCAGCCGACCGCCTCAAACAGCTCGTCGAAAAAGTCACCGACTCCGGTCTTCAGTTCACCGCGCACAGCGTCGGAGATGCCGCCGTGCAGCTCCTCATCGACACCTACGAGGCCGTCGATGCACAAAGGCCCGGCAGCGTTCGCGCCGCGCGCAGCAGTGTCACCCACTGCAATTTCATGCATCCCGACTCCATCGCCAAAGCCGCCAAACTCGGCGTCTGCATCGACCTGCAGCCCATCTGGCTGCACATGGACGGGCGCACGCTCACGGGCCACTTCGGCTCAGAGCGCATGTCCCGCTTCCAGCCACTCCGCGCCTGCTTCGATCAAAAAGTCATCGTCGGCGGCGGCAGCGACCACATGCAGAAGATCGGTTCCTTCCGCAGCATCAATCCCTACAATCCTTGGCTCGGCATGTGGACCTCCATCACCCGCAAGGCTCGCAAGCTCGACCAGCCCGTCCACGCCGAAAATGCCCTCACCCGTGAGGAAGCCATCCGTCTCTACACTTCCAACAACGCCTTCCTCCTGAAGTCCGAAAAAAACACCGGCAGCCTTGAGCCCGGCAAACTCGCCGACATCATCCTCCTCGACCGCGATCCTCTGACCTGCCCCATCGACGACCTCGTGCAAACCCAAGTCCTCAAGACCTGGCTCGGTGGCAAACTCGTCTTCGAGAAAAAGTGATGTGGGCACTCTTGCCCGCACGATGAAGGGCACCTCAAGCCAGCGTCCCATCCTTTACGTCACCACCTCGATCCGGCTCGTCCCTCCCACGCCCCTCACCACCCGCACCTGTGTCGTCAGCCGCTCCTTCAGCAGCTCCACATGCGAGATTAGCCCGATCGTCTTCCCACGCGATCTCAGATTCTCCAGTGCGCTCAGCGCCACCTCCAAGGTCTCCGAATCCAGCGTGCCAAAGCCTTCGTCAATAAACAGCGAATCAATCGGGTGATGCCGGCTTGCCAGTTCGCTCAGGCCCAGCGCCAGCGCCAGGCTGGCCAGAAAGCTCTCACCTCCAGACAGGCTCTCCATCGGCCGGTCCACATTGGCCTGATACAGGTCAACGATGCGCAGATCCAGTTCATCACCCTCTGCCGCCATCAGCCGGTAGCGCTCAGCCAGCACCTTCAAATGCTCGTTCGCCAAACCGATGAGCTGTTTCAGCGTCAGCGACTGCGCGAATCTCGAAAACTTCGCCCCATCTGCCGACCCGATCAGCTCCTTCAGCCTGCCCCAGCGCAGCGCCTCGGCCTCCGCCGCCTGCAGCTCAGCACCGCCTGACTCCCGCCGCTTCCGAGCCTCATCATCACTGCGCACCTGCTGTTCCAGCGAGCCCAGTTCCGTGCGCTTGGTTGCAAACTCATCATTCAGTCGTTTTGCGTTCGCTTCCAGTTCCTCCAGGGCATTCGTATCCACCACGCTCTGGCCGGCGAACGGTTCCCGTCTCGCTTCCAGCTGCTCCAGCTTGGCTGCTGACGCTGCGATCTGAGTTTGCAGGGCGTTCTGTTTCGCCTCTGCATCTCGCCATCCTTTTTCCATCGCGGCCACACGTGCTTCATGCATATGCCGGTCATCGCTCAGCGTTTTGCCGCCCAGCAGTTCACCCAGCTTTGCCTTCAGGGCATCCGCTTTGGCCCGCAGCGTTACTCCCTCGTTCTTCAGTTCCTCCAGCCGCTTCGCCTTCGCTGCCTCCTCTTGTCTGGCCAGCTGGACGTCTCCTTCGATTTTCTGCCGCTCGCCACGCTTCTGCAGCGACTCGTCACGCCTCCTGGCAAACACCGCCGCACGTTGTTCCAGCGCACCAAGTTCGCGCTCCGCTTCCTGCGGTGTGGCCAGTTCGTGCAGATGCTTGAGCGCATGGCTGTTTTGAACCACATCGCGTTTCAGCTTTTCGTCAGCGCTCCATTGCTCCAACACTTCTTCCGCTGGCGCTTCGAGTTCACTCACGCGTTTCTTGATTTCCTCGATTCGCTTCCGCTCCGCAGACGTCTCCGCTCCATTCTTCGCGAGCTCACGCTCCAGCGCGATCAGCCCGCGATTGGCATTCTCACGCTGTTGATCCATCCCATTTAGAAGCTTTCGGGCCGCTTGGAGCTGCGACTCAAAATTTGTTGCCGCATTGGCAAACGGATGCTCCAGCGCTCCGCATAGCGGGCAGGCCTCTCCGGGTTTTAAATCCTGCCGGTGCTCATCAAATCCCGCCACTTGCTCGGCATGCCGCACCAGCTCCCGCTGTGCTTCCAGCGCCTTAGTCAGTCGTTCCAGCTCTGTTCGTGCCTTCTCCGCCTTGGCCGCTCCTTCCGTGCCTTGCTGCACTAGCGCTGCCATGGCTGCTTCCGCCTTGGACAGGTTTTGGTGCATTGTGGTGGCCTCCGCATGGCGCTTGCGTCCATCGGCCAGTTTCTCAAACACAGCGCGCCACTCTCTCACTGCGCCGCGCAGCTTCGGCAGGGCCTCGCCCAGTTCCGCATCACCTGCGTTTTGCTTGAGCCACGCCTCCAGCGTCTTGCTGGTTTCGTCGTGCGCATGCAGGGCTTTTTCTGCGGCTTCGCGCTTGGCGGCCGTCTCCTTCTGGTCCTTGGCCCACACCTGATACATTGCCCGGCTGTCGGTCAGCTGCTTTTCGAGCTGATCGCTCTGCGCCGCCATTCCAGCCGCTTGTTCCCAGAGTGGCTCACGCTTCGTGCGCTGCAGCCGTGCTTCTTCAGCAGCAGCTTTGCTTCTGGCGGTGTCGGCGTGCAGTTTCACCTGGGATTTCTGCAACGTCTGGAGCGCCGCAGTGTGCTTCGCGATCTCAGCCACGATGCCTGCATGCTCTCGTTGCTCCCGCAGTTGCTGCGCGGTGGCCTGGCTCTCGCCTTGCAGGCGCGCGGAAGTCGTTCTTGCTTGATCGAGGCTGGTCTCCAGATTCGCCCGCGCCACATCGTCCAGCACCATCACAGCGCCCAGCCGCTCCTTCAGCGTGCGCGCAGCCTCGTCCTTCGCCTTGTGCGTCTCGTAGGCCAGCACGGAAAGATCACTGTAAATCTCCGTTCCCGTGATCTTCTCCAGCAGCTCCGCTCGCTCATTGGGCTTCGCCTTCAAAAACGCCGCAAACTGTCCCTGCGCCAGCAGCACGGAGCGTAAAAATCGCTGAGCATCCAGCCCCGTCTTCTCTTCAATGATGCGGTCCATCTCCCCCGCCTTCTCCGCAAGAATGGCTCCGGTGGCAGCATTCGCCAGTCTCCTCTCCACCGGCTGCAGCTTCCCATCCGCCTTGCCACGCGCACGACGCAGCCGCCAGATCGCCCGCAGCGTTTCACCACCCGTTTCAAAATCCACCTCCGCCAGACATTCCGCCGTGTGCCGGCTCATCATCTCATCCGCCTTGTCATTGCCATAGCGTGCTGCGCGTCCGTAGAGCGCCAGCGTCATCGCATCCAGCAGCGTTGATTTACCCGCGCCTGTCGGCCCGGTGATCAAAAAGACGCCCGCCGCGCTCAGCGGCACCGCATCAAACCTCACCTCATGCATGCCGCTGAGGGAGTTCAGGTTCTGGAGTCTGACGGCAAGGAGTCGCATGGAATTAAGCGGTGAGTTTTTGTTCCCGGATCGCCAGCAGCTCATCAAACACCGCACACAGCTCCTCACCGGCGATCTGCTTTTCCTTGATCAGTTCACGGAAGACCTCACGTGGCTGGAGTTCATTCAGAGCCGGGCCGGTATGCTGCCAGCTCTGCATCTGACTTGGCGGCAGATCCGCCAGCACTTTCAGCACCTCAAAGCGTCCGCCTGCAGCCTCTCGCACCTGCCGGTCCAGATCTGCCTCAGGCGCATCCAGCTTCACCGTCACCTCCGCCCAGCTGGCCTCTGGTACACTCGCCAAGTCCTCCGTGAGACTGGCCCTGCTGACATTCACTCGGGTGAGCAGACGCGATGTCGGAATGGGTGCGATCCGGATGTCCATGCCCTCCCCTTGCGTGTCTAGGATCACGACAGATTTCTTGTCTCCGGCCTCGGAAAAGCTCAGCGCTATCGGCGAGCCGCTGTACCTCACCGTTTCCATGCCCGCGACCTTCTGCGGCCGGTGCAGATGCCCCAGGGCTGTGTAATCAAACCCGGCAAACACATCCGCTCCTACCGCACCCAGATTGCCAATGTGGATGTCTCGCTCGCTGTCACACGTAGTCGCGCCCAGCACTGTCAGGTGGCCCATCGCAATCACAGGCCTCTTGCCCGCCGCTGCGCGGCACGTATTCAGCTGTGAAGCATAATGTCCCTGGATCGCAGCACGCACCTGCGCCTGCACTTCGGTCATGGCTTCACCGCTGGTGGCCTGTCTCAGATCACGCTCACGCAGAAACGGCACCGCCGCCACCACGGCACCTCCCAGGTCCACCACATTCTCACCCGCCTGCCCAAACACATGCACCTCAAAGCGCTTCAGCAGCTCACGTGGTGCGTTCAGATGGGAGGCGGAGTCGTGATTTCCTCCGGTGATCACTGCCTTCACAGTCTTCAGATCCGCCAGCCGCTTGAGAAAGTCAAAATACAGCCCCACCGCATCCTGCGGTGGGTTCGCAGAGTCAAAGACATCCCCGCTCAGCAGCAGCGCATCAATCTTCTCCTCATGCAGCGTCTCGATCAGCCAGTCGCAAAACACGGCATGGTCGGCCAGGCGGTCACGCTCTATGAGTCGTGCGCCCAGATGCCAGTCTGCGGTGTGGAGGATGCGCATGCGTTTGCATAAGCATGCGCACGCGACCCTGCAAGCACAGCCATCAAATTGACACGGGTCAGTTTCTGTTCAGCAGCCGTTTCACTTCATCCTCGGAATAGGCGCTCTTTTTCCCGCCTCTGTCATTGTAGTTTTCAATGATTTTTGGCGCCCTGCCGATGCTCTGTGAACGTGTCAGCGCTGAACTGGTTCCGAAGCGGCTGTCAGCTCCGCTGAAGACAGAGTTTGCCTCCTTGGCCTGCTGGCTGCCAAAGCGGGATGCATCCGCTTTGAAAGTGCTTTTCATGGCCGGGGACTGCTTGTCCCCCAGTTTATAGGTCATGTTCATGCCAGGGGCTTTGGATTTGCCAAAAATGCTCTGGCTGGTCTTGAACTCCTTCTGCCCTGCATAGGAGCTGGCTCCGCTGAAGGTTTTCGAATTGTGCGCCTGCTTTTGAAAGTACGATCCTGCGCTGCTTCTTCCCATTTTGGGATCATTCATGTACTTTTCATACCGGCTGCGCTTGCTCATGTCTGGGCCGGAGGTGGCACGTTTGGCCAGGGGGAGATCGGCACTATCCACCTTCTTTTTTTCATTGCTGGAGCATTGGCATAGCATGAGGCCGACGCACAGGCATGATAAGAATCTAAAGCGGGTGTTCATGAATGCGGGCTGGGGATTTTTTGGCGTTGTCTTGATAGAAACAAAATTTCGTGAACCACTCCTCCTGGCAGGCGGAACTTGGGAAGCTCGGATTCGACTTCTGTTAGTTTGCCCCAGGCATCATAAAGTTCAAAGATGAGCCTGGCCGCCTCGGCTGGCATCGCCCATGTCATCCGCATCAGGAAAGACTCTGATGCTTCAAATTCACGCTGCCGGATGAGAAACCGGGCCTGTTCTGCAAACAGCTCCGGCTGCAGTGCCGAGGTCTCCTCCAGATGCTGCAGGGCAGCGTTCAGCAGCTCCCGCGCCAGGCTGGCATGCCCCGTTTCTTCAAAGGCACGCACCCATTCAATGGTTTGTGCGCCGCCGGGGCTGGTGAGACGGAGCGTCTCGCTGAATAATTCCTGCACCGTGGCTTCATCTCCAAGTGCATGCGCCACGCGCACAGCCAGGGGCAGCTTGCGACCCTGTTCGCGCAGCGTGGGAATCGAGGAGACAATTTCGCAGGCATCTCTGGCCCAGGCTGCACGGCCGGCCTCCAGCATGACCTTGGCGGCTTGTTCGATGCATGTCCTGTCTTTTTCCTCCACTTTCTGCCAGGCGCTCATGAAGTCCAGGTGGGCCTCCTCCGGCACAGTGGCCGCAAAGGCGCTCAGCGCCAGAGCCGCCAGCGGACGGTCCGCCCCGGCTCGTGCTTCGGTGCGCAGAAGCGTGGCCCAGTTCGTGGCCTGCCTGCCCGCCGCCAGCTTCCTGAGCCACGCATGCATGTTTTTGAGAGTGTCCTCGTCACGAGTCGAGGTGCGAAACAATGCTGCGATCTGCGCACGCCCATGCTCGGGTGTCCAGTCGGTTCCGTCGGCCAGTACCTTGAGCTGCTCCAGTCTCAGGACAAAACGTTCATGGTCGCCTTTGATGGTGCGGTCCGCCTGGGTCAGCAGGTTCAGTGCCTCAGTGGTCCGGTTATGGGTGCGCAGGCCCGTCGCCAGCGCCACGACGCAGGGCAGGGACTTGCGCTCCACGCATAGGGTCATGAGATCACGCACGTCATCCCAGGCCTCCGTTTCGCTCGCTATCTCGCAGCGCAGCTGCAGCACCTCCTGCGCCACAGAAGCCAGCGGATCTGTCATGGGCACCTCACTCAAAACTTTGAGCGCAGCTTGCGGATGCCCAAGCCGTTTTTGAATCTGGGCACGATGCAGGGCGGCTTCGATGTCGATATCGGTGCCCGCCTGATCATTCGCCACATAGGCGGCATGCAGCCTGTCCCAGGCAGATAGGGCGGCCTTGTCGTCCTGCATGCGTTCTAGCAGCAGTCCCAGCTCCCGCAGATAGGAGGCCTCATGCGGCCGTCGCCTCTCCAGCACCTGGGAGAACTGTTCGCGGAATCCCTGACGGCGCAGCTCGTCCAGGTTGAAGCTTCGGGCAAGAAAAAGGGCATGCTTTTCACGCAGCGTATCATCTCCTGGTTGTGGCGGTTTGAGAGGAGGTTCGGCCAGCAGCAGCTTGAGGGAAAAGCTCAGCCCTGGCTCGACTTCCATTGAGGTCTCACAAACGCGCAGCAGCCACAGCGCGTAGTCCGGATTAGACGGCGCCCGGTCCGGCAGCATGGCATAGAGATCGATGGCCTCGCGCATCATGCCGGCGCTTTCCAGGCGGCTTCCCAGGTTCCCGAGTGTGTCCACCGAATGCTCGGTCCGCAGATCCACTGCTGCGATGTGTTCCCTGATGAGACGTCTCCGTGTGGGATAATCCTCACCACGTAGCTTGCCCAGCAGTTCATTAATCCGCCATTCACCAAATTCGGAATCCGAACGCGGTCCCAGCATGGACGCCTCGTAGTGTTTTGAAATCGTGCTGTTGGCGCCCCGGGCCACAGTGCCCAGGCCCTGCTGTGTCAGCAGCGCCTGGATCTCCTTGGTCTCCTCCCACAGGCTGCGCAGATGGGGCGGCTCCTCGTAGCGCGATGAACTCTGCGGCAGCATGCTGCCTTTGCTGTCAGAAAGTTCGCGCTGGGCCAGGAAGGGGCCGGACAGATATCTTCCCAAAATATCAGCCCCAGTTTGCCCAGCACCTGCCAGACCCGCGATGGCGGACTGGCGCAAAGTGGTCATCGCAGACGGCTGGGTGCGTTGCAGCTTGCGCCATGCTCCGCGCAGGGATTCCTCCCTCTGCTGAGCAGAGCTGGTGATCCGGCTTAGAGAGGTGAGGCTGAGAAGGAAGGGATCGTATGTCGAGCGGTAGTTCTCAGCCGTCACTGGGCCGCGCACTGCGATCTCCAGGTAATGCTGCGCCAGGTCCCAGCGTTCGGCGCTTTCAGCGATACGGGCTAAAAAGAGCGAGTATTCAGTCTCCATTTCAGGCGTGTTGACCGGCAGACAGGAACCCAGGGCCAGCGCCTCGTCGTAGCGTTGTTTGTCCTGCAGTTTTCTTGTCAGCTCTACCAGGGAGGAATTGCGCAGCAGCCGGCTGAGCCCCAGCTTAGACAGGCTGCCTTTCTCAAAGCGGTATTCGTTCAGATCCATGAGCATCGACACGCAGGCCTGCAGCAGCGTGGCGCGCTCGCGCATCACCTCGGCCGGCCATCCTTTCTCGCCAGCCCAGACCAGGGCGTCGTCCATGCCATGGCTTCGCAATATCAGCCACAACAGGGCGAATTTTTCCTCAAAACTTTCAGGCTCAGGAAGCACCTCCTTGAGCACAGCACGGAATTCCCTGCCTGCGCCTGCATAAAAGAGCGCCCACAGTTTTTCCACCACGTTCGCCTGCGTCTCGGCAGTCCATCGTTCGATCCATTGATGCAAGGCATCACCGCCTTTGTTTCTGCGCAGCCGTGCTATTTCTTCAATGGCTCGCAGGCGCACCAGCGCAGCATCTTCAGGCAGTTCGGCAAATTCCGCTCGCGGTTGTCCCAGATAAGCGCGGAGGGCGTCCATTTCTTTGCGCTCCAGGCCGGGGGCAAAATCCAGAAGCGAGACAAGATCGCCTGTCATCACCCCTGTGCCCGTGCGTCGGTTGTCCGTCAGCGGCAGCGGAGCGCGTGCACCGCTGATCGCATAGCCGCGCGCTTTTGCAGGCTGGGCCAGCACCGCCTGCAGCTGCTTTTCCGCCTCGGCTTCATCCGCAAATCGCAGGCATTTCAGAGCCAGGCGCAGCCTGGCACGGCTGTCCCATCCGCGCACCTGGGTCATCTGCTCATAGACACGGCGTTCAGCTTCATCCTGGCCGGAGCTTTGGTAATACTTGGCCAGCTCCTCCAGCGCTGTGACATCCTGTGAAAAACGGCTCTCCAGCCGCCGCCGCACACGGTCTGCCTCCGTGATCTGAAAGGTCTGCTCCAGCAGTTCCACCAGCCGGCGCGACTCCGCAGCGACTTCCTTTGGAGGTGCCACGGCGGCGATCTGTTTCTGGAAGTAGATCGCCGATTTCAGATCCGCCACCTTCAGTGCCGCATCACGCAGCTGGTCCAGTGAGAATGGCGTGTCTGGCGCGGTGTAATACGCCTGCTTCATGCTCGCAAACGCCTTTACATGATCTCCGCCTCGCTCATACACCTGCGCCAGCGCCTCGTGGTAAAATCCGTCAAACGGATGCCGCTGCACCCGTTCCAGCAGAGCTCGCTCCAGCATTTTGAGCCTGTCGCGCGCCACTGTGGGAGCCAGTTCACCACCACTGGAGTCCGAGAATGTCAGCCGGTCAATGCAGCGGCGCAGAACCTCACGCCGGCGCTTCACATCGGTCTCGCGTTCCAGGATCTGCGCCTGCACTTCCACGTGATCGGAGATCCGGTGCTGCCGCAGCAGAATGTCCGCATAGTTTTCCAGCAGCGGAATGGCGGATGGACCCTCCGCACGTTTCACCGCCTGCTTCCACAAGGCCAGTGCATCGTCTGCACGGCGCTGCAGGAAGTAAATTTGGGTCAGCGCAGAAAGCAGCTGGCCGGAGTCTGGATATTCGCGGTACACGCTTTCCAGCAGTTTGGCTGCCGTGACTCCCGGCGGGTGGATGGGATTGGTGCTCTTCCATCCAGGGCTGCTGGTCTCGGAGTCCGCTCGGCGCTCAGATTCCATCAGCTGCTCTGCCAGACGCAGCGTGTATCTCACCTTTCCTGCTGGATCCAGTTCCGACAGCCGGCGCAGCTGTCTCTCCAGCAGGGCAAAGTTTTCATCATCCTGCGCCAGGTCCAGCTTCAACTGCTCCACCGCCAGTGAAACCCTCTGAGGCTTTTCGGTCTGCGGATCAAACTCCAGGGCGGTCAGCAGTTCATAGGCAGCGTCAAACTGCCTCGTGCGCGTCGCCCACCAGAAGCCACGAAACCGCAAGGCCTGCGACTTCTCGGATTTAGACTCGGTCTTTTTGGCTGACGAAATGCCCGTGCGCGCAAACTCCATCACCCTCTCCGGAAGCTTTTCATGCTTGGGGCCCTCATTTTCATCGCTCGCGAAATTCATCCCCGTGAAGGCATCCGGAAGCTTGAATTCACCACTGGCCGCCGGTTTGGCCGCCGCTTTGGTGTCTCCCATGAGCACGGAAAGCATCCGCTCATCCACGTCCACGCGCTCATCGTCAGTGAGGCTCGCATGCCAGGCTTTTTCGATCCAGTCGGCGGCTTCGTCATTCTCCCCCTGCTCGGCCAGCAGTTCAGCCAGATGCAGCCAGGCATCACGTCCTGCGCCCGGCTTGGAGACGGCCTCTCGTGCCAGCATGATGGCACTGTCAATGTTGTTGCTTGCGGCGAGAAAGCTTGAGGCATCTCCCAGGCGCTTCTGCCGTTCCTCCTGGGTGGTTGCACTTTCGGTGAAACTGCGCAGCAGTTTGTCCTCTGCGGCAAGATCCCTCCGCGCCCTGAAAAAAGCGGCAAGCTCAAAGACAGCCTCTGCTTTTTGTGGATCACGCTCCACTCGTGAGCGCAGGATTTTTTCGATCACCGCATCCAGTGCTCTTGCCTGGGCAAAGCTCAGCACCTGCTTTTCGACATCCGGAGAATTTTGTGCTTCGAGGAGCTTCAAGAGACGCGCTCTGGCATTTTCGGTCGATCCGCCACGCAGATCCGCCTCGCAGCGCAAAAGCACCAGCGCGGTCAGGTCGCTTCCATCGTTTTTCAGCCGTTCGTCCAGCAGCTTGGCGGCCTCTGCCGCACCTTCATGATCCAGCAGCGTGCGCACCAGTTCCCAGCGGTAGTCTTCCAGTTGTGGCACTGCCTGCACCAGAGCCCTCAGCCAGCGTAGCTGCTCATCCGGCTCCACGGTCAGCTCAAAGAAACGTGTGGCATCCAGCAGCGCCTGTTCTGAAGGTGGGGTGTTTCGGGCCGCTTCCACCAATGTTTTGCGGAGGTCGTCCAGCAATCCGAATCGTTCGTGCAGACGCACTCTTCTGCGGAAAAAATCAAGATAACGTCCGTCTCGAAAATGCAGCAGCGCCAGCCCGTCGGTGAGCGCCTTGTCCGCCTTGGCGAACTGATCCGCATGCTCATAGATGCGCGCCAGATCATAGAGCGCGTCGAGTTTGCGCTGTGGGTCCTTCTGGTCTGCCAGCTTCGAGAAGAAACTGGCGGCACGATCAGGAAAGCCTGCTTGCAGAAGCAGTTGTGCCACTTGCCTTGCCAGGTCAATATCCTGCGGATTAAGCTTGGCCGCGCGCTCAAAGGCATCTGCTGCATCGGCGTTTTTACCACCAGCCATGGCCATGCCGCCGAGCTCGATCCACATCGGTGGGCCCTGCGGATCATCCTGCGGCATGAGCTCGGCCGCCTTTTTAAGCAAGGTGAATGCCGTGGCTGAATCCGCCATCTCGCGTGCCACTTCGGCGCGGGATTTCAGCACGATCAGATTTTTCGGATCGGTTTTGAGCAGTTCGTCGTAAAGTTGTGCGGCTTTTTTCAGATCGCCGCTGCGGCGGATAAGATGAGCCTCGACGATTTTGACCGCCGCAAACTTCGATTTTTGCGCCTGTTGCGAGACGTTTTCCACGAGGAGCTTGGTCGCGTCATGCTTTTCATAAAGAGTCCACAGCAGGTCTAGCACGCGTCCGTATTCAGGCTGCTGCACCAGCAGCGAGAGATATTCGTTGGCCAGCTTGGTCTCACGCGCAGCCCAGGGCTTCAGAGCATTCTGTGCATCTGCATTCAACGCCAATGCCGTCAGAGCCCCAATGAGGCACCTCAGCCTATGCAACTGACCTGATAACTTCACAGCCTGATCATAGACGGAATTGCCGCCAGAGCCAAGAACCGTTGCGGGGGGGCTTACTTGAGAAGTTGGGCGAGATCGGGGGCCACTTTGCGGAGTTCTTCGGCGATGATGCCGGCGATCACCTCGGCGCCGTGGGCGTTGAGGTGGGTGTGATCTGTGGTTTTTAAATCCTTTCCAGGCGGGTTAAATGTGTCGGATTCAGCAATTCCGAGCCGGTTGTGGAGCTCGACGCTGCGCGTGAAGAGGTCCACGAGCGGGACTTTTTGCTCGGCCGCCACCTCGGTGGCGGCGTCGGCCCAGGGCTTGAGTTCGCCGCGGATTTTTCCGTTATCAAAAGTGCGGCGGGCCAGGGAGGTGACGAGGATGGGTTTGGCGCCGATGGCGCGGGCTTCCTGGATGAAGCGGGTGAGGTTTTCCGGGTAGGTGGTGGCGGGGTCGGTTTCGCGTTTGGGGCCTTTGCCGGGCATGTCGTTGTGGCCGAACTGGATGAGCACGTAGGCGGGCTTGGAATCGATGACTTTCTTCCAGTTGCCGCTGTCGCGGAAGCTTTTTGAGCTCTGGCCGCCGCCGGCGAAGTTCAGGCATTCGGCCTTGGGGCCGAGGAGCTTGGCAAAGGCGGCACCCCAGCCGGCTTTGTCGGTGACGGTGGAATCTCCTGCGAGGGCGACGCGGGTGCGGGTTTCCTCGGCAAAGCTGGTGCCGAGGGAGAAGATCAGGGCAAGGAAGAGGCTGCGGCGGAACATGGACGCATTTTAACGTCCGATTCTGCGCCATCTCGCACGATGAATGGTGCGGCCCATGTTGAGCCAGTCCTGCTCGAAGTCCGTGGTGGGATAGAAGAAGGCGTCTGCAGGCCAGTCGAGGCGGGTGAACTGGTGCTCGCGTGCGGAAAAGCTGGCGAGGGCGTCCTCGAAGTAGGGCTGGTCGTCGGTTTTGAGCAGAAACTCGCCGCCATCCACCAGGATGCGGAACAGGCCGTCGAGGAACTCGGCCTGATTGACGAGGCGGCGTGGGGCGTGACCCTTCTTGGGCCAGGGGTCGGGGCAGAGCAGGTGCAGGCGTGAGACGCTGGCGGTGGGCAGCAGCCAGCCGACGGTGTAGGCGCTTTCCAGGCGCATGATGCGGGCATTGTGAAGCTGCTGCTGCTCGATCTTGCGGGAGGTTTTGACGACGCGGCCAAGCATGCGCTCCACGCCGAGGAAATCGCGCTCGGGGTGGTGGGCGGCCATGCCTGTGATAAAGGTGCCATCTCCACAGCCCAAGTCCACCTCCAGAGGGCGGGAGGTGTCGGGGAAGATCTCGGTGCGCGAGAGCTCGCGGAAATGATCGGAGGGAGTGAAGATGGCAGGCACTGCGCATGGAGTGCCGATGAATTGCGGGGCTGCCAAGTAAAGATTTACGGAGAGAGGCTCAAAATGAGGTGCTTGAGCGGGGGAAGACGGTGGTTATGTTAAGCGGCTCCCATTTTTGTCCCAACCATGCCGATCTACGAGTTCTACTGCCCAGACAATAACAAGCTGTATTCCTTCCTGGCCCGCACCCTGGCCTACCGCGACAAACTGCCGGTGTGTCCGGATGGTGAGGGGCTCAAGATGGAGCGGCGGGTTTCTCCGTTTGCCGTGATTGGCAAGGCCAAAGAGGACACGGCAGATGACCCGTTTGCCGGTGTGGATGAGTCCAAGATGGAGAGCTTCATGGAGGACATGGAGCGTGAAATGGGTGGCATGGACGAGCAGAACCCAGATCCGCGCCAGCTCGGCCGCTTTATGCGCAAGATGACTGAGATGATGGGAGACAAAACCCCGCCTGAATTGCGTGAAATGGTGCGCCGCCTGGAGGCCGGAGAAGATCCTGAAAAGCTGGAGGAGCAGTTTGGCGGCATGGATGAGGGCGAGGCAGGAGACGCCCTGTTTTCACAGATGATGAAGCGTGCCAAGGCCTCGCGAACCCAGCCGGTGCGTGACCCCAAGCTCTATGAGATGCGGGACTATGTGAAGGCGTGATTTCAAGCCGCCGCTGCGCCAGTTGATCCAATCGGACCTTCTTTTTTCTAGAACCGGTCTAGTTTTTCAGTGAGACTGCACCCATGGCAGGAACCATGATTTCGTCTCCGGGCTTGAGCATGGAGCCGGGGGCCAGGCGGTTCATTTCGCGAATGTGATCCGGCGTGGTGGTGAACTGGGTGGCGATACTCTCGATGGTGTCTGTGCGGTCCACGCGATAGGCGAGGATGCCACGATGCGAGTCTGACAGGTCAGGGGCCTTGGGAGCAGGTGCTGGCGAAGCCGGAGATGGCGCGGACGGCGTAGGGGAGAGTCCGGCAGCTGGAGGCGGAGGAGCTGCGCCCAGACCGGCTGCAGGTGGGGGCGGGCCCCCGGTGGTGCCGAAGCCAGGCAGAGGAACGGTGTCGGAGGAAGGGGCGTTGCGAGGAGCTTTTGTCTTAGCGGCTACGGTGACCTTGGTGGTGCGGCCGGGGATCTTGAGGCGCTGGCCGACAGTGATCTTGTTGACGTCCTTGATCTTGTTGGCGGTGGCGAGAGCAACAGGGGTGGTCTTGTGCTTGAGGGCGATGCCCTTGAGGCTGTCCCCCCTTTTAACCGTGTAATAAAGCGGTGCGGTGACCACGGTGGTGGTCGTGGCCGCTGTAGGTGGAGCGGCTGAAGCACCACCGGGAGTCATGGGGGTGTAGCTGGCCGTCGTAGTTTCCGGGGTGCGGTGAGGGGAGGGGATGAGGAGAGTCTGGCCGACGCTGACGTCTTCTCCTGTCATGCGGTTGAGCTGCTGGATCTCACCCACGCTGACGCGGTGCTTGGTGGCGATGCTCCAGAGGGTGTCTCCGGGACGAGAGATGTAGGTGGTGTAGGCCGCGAGATCGCTGCCACCATCGTAGCGTGAGCCGCCTTTGCCGCTGCGCTTGATGCTGCTGACATCACGCTCCAAGGCGCCGATGCGGAGGTTTTGGACCTTGTCGCTATCGCGCAGTTTTTCGACCTGGTTGGTCAGGTCGCCGGTGGGACCATAGACTTTGGGTGGAGGAGGTGGGCCTGCGGGTTTGGTGGCGGTGGGCTTTGAGCTGGATTTACCCTTTGTGGATGTCGTCTTTGGGGCAGCGGGAGGCTGATTCATGCCATAGCCAGCTGGCGGCGGGTAGGTGAAGTCAGGAGGCGGGGGATAGGTGCCTTGGTACTGAGGATGAGTGACGGGAGCCTGAATGGCAGCCGCAGACTGGCGGCTGGCCTTGGTGGAGGGCTGCCTTAGAGCCAAGCCAGTGCCTGGTGCCGGGTAGCCAGGTGGAGGGGGGAGTGTGTAGGTATTGGAAACCTGTGCCGATGCTGGCACTGCCCATGCGACGCTCCAAGTTAGGACGAGAGAACTCAGCACACGGGTGGCAAGGCATGACGTCTTCATCTAGTTATTGTAGAAAATCCGATTGTTAATTCAAATAAATATTTTAAATAACCAAATAATTTTTTGAAATTTTGTTTCTCCATTATTTCGGGCCTGCAGGCCGCAGCTGCATTTGCGGCTCTGGCAGGAGGGTTTTTTTGTCTGGTTTGGCAGCAGCAGAGGCTGGCCTCGGAGACTTTGCCGCATGACTCAATCTGGTCTGAAACGGCGCCCTTGGTGGTAGTTGATGCCGGACATGGCGGGCATGACGGCGGGGCGGTGTCTCATGGTGTGATTGAAAAAAAACTCAGTCTCGACATCGCCAAACGGCTGAAGCAGGCGCTGGAAAAGGCAGGCGTAAGGGTGGTGATGACACGCCAGGATGACAGCTACCTGACTCTGGATGAAAGAGCTGCCTTTACCTCGCGATATAAAGCGGATGCCTTTGTGAGCGTGCATCTCAACACGGACGGGGAGGGCAGCGATGCGGAGGGGATTGAGACGTATTTTGCAGCGACCACACCCTTGTCGGCACGGCAACTGGTGTCCGCCGAGGCTCTGTCCAAGAAAGAGAGTCCGTCAGCGAGTGCTGAGTTTGCTGGTGTGGTCCAGAGGCTGGTGTGCAGCACGACCAAGGCGGGAAACCGAGGCACCAAAGCACGTGACTATGCCGTGGTGGCGCGGGCGGTCTGCCCTGCAGTGTTGGTGGAATGCGGATTCATTACCAGTGCCAGCGAGTCGGTTTTGATCAAGCAGGCCGAGTATCGTGAGCGGCTGGCCGATGGCATCGCGCGCGGAGTGGTGTTGTTTTTGCAGGGGCAACCTGCCAAGTCGCCAATTGTAGCTGCGGTGGCCGGGGCTGGTGATTCTGCTGCTGTTCGTCCGTGAACTGGGGACTATCCCACTGATCGCACCCGAAGCTGACGCAGGGTGTAGAAGGGCGCGGAGGATTCTGCGAGGCGGCGGGCTCCGCTTTTGCGTCTGGGGCCAAAGAGTTCGCGCTGGGACTCGAAGATGCCTTCGACGAATTCTTTACTGCCGAGAGCGAGGCCGTCGGTGAAGTAGCGCACGCGCAGGCGTATGAGTTCGGCGGTGCTGAGCTTGCCTATCTCGGCTAGCACGGAGCGGGCGGTTTCGGTGCTGAGGCCGTGGCGTGCGAAGTTTTCGTTTTTGGCATCTTTCACTTCGCGGCCGTCGGTGTGCAGCAGGCAGCGGTAGGCTTCGGCGGCAGCGGCGCTCTTCCAGCCGTCCACGGGTTTGCCCAGGGCTTTGCAGAGGCCGCGCTGGGCTCTCCGGCTGCCACCGAGGGCTTCGGCGTAGCCGCACCAGCGGTA